>JAUWMO010000028.1 GCA_030613125.1 Bacteroidota bacterium
ATATGCAACCCGCAGGCCCCAATAATAACTGGCATTACAACCGTAAACTCAGACCTTTGGCAAGGGCTTTACGAAGGAATATGCCCAAAGCAGAAGCATGTTTATGGAAATATGCCCTTCGTGCCAGCGAAACCATGGGGTATTCTTTTACAAGGCAAAGGCCTATGTTATCTTATATTGCTGCTTTTATGTGTAAGGAGTTGTGTTTGGTGATTGAAGTAGATGGAATTACTCACCTGGATGAGGAAGTGATTAAAAAGGATGAAATTGAACAGAGGGATTTGGAGGAAGCCGGATTTCATGTGTTGTGATTCAGGGATGAGGAGGTTTTGAATCGCATTGATTTGGTGATCATAGAAATTGAGAAATGTATTAAAGGTAAAACAGGTGATTAAATCCACCCCCTTTGATTCCCCCTCAAGGGGGATATGATTAAGGGTTTCAGGATTCCTGATTCGTTTATGGTATTGATTTTTCTAATTTGGGTGCTGCATTGACGAAAACAGGAGTTATGCAACTAAAAATCATTAGTGAATATTCCTATGAGATTTTATGTTGAAAAAAAAACCTTCCGGTGTGGAAGGTTTTCTTAGTTTAGAAAAATTAGAATTTTTTCTCCTTGATCCTTGCTTTTTTTCCTGTAAGTTCACGCAGGTAAAATATACGGGCCCTTCTTACTTTTCCATGCTTATTAACTTCAATTTTATGAATGAAAGGTGAAGTGATAGGAAAAATTCTTTCCACACCTATATTACCTGACATTTTTCTTACAGTAAATGTTTCGGTATGTCCGGCTCCCTTTCTCTGCAGAACAACTCCACGAAATTGTTGGATCCTTTCTTTACTTCCTTCTATAATTTTATAATGAACAGTAATAGTATCGCCACTACTGAAGATTGGGAAATTATGATTTTTTGCATATTCTTTATCAACAACTTTCATTAAATCCATCTCTGTGCAGTTTGTATTTAAATTTTATTTTTAAAAATCGAGCGCAATATTACTAAATATTTTTAAATGATTACTAATAAATTGTAAGAAAAAACAGCAAACAGATCAAATCATCCTTCCTCAATCTACCTTCATCCTTCCTGGTGTTATGTCAAGCATGAAACAACGGGTAAATGTTTTATATATACCTTATAATTAGCACAATATCACTTTTGACTTTTAACCACAGTGAAATATGCTCCTTCGTCGCATTTCACGTGGCAAGCTTTTGACCTTTGACTTGTCACTAGTGTCCTCCACCTGTCATTTTGAATTTATCTTCTGTTTCTTTTACTAAATTTTTATACCAATTTTCCCCGTATCCCGGTTGTTGTAATTTAGGAATAACATAGATATTGTTCTCAGGCACAGATTGGGCTTCTTTAATATTTCCATCCATATACCGGGTAAAAAGATATCCGTAAAAATTTCTCCATTCATCAACGGTCTGATTACCGGTGTTTACAGAATAGCTGGTAAGGAATCGACGGGCTTTTTCAGAATTATTTTTATATAATTCCGCTGCTACTTTGTCAACACTAGGAACTTCTTCAATGAATCTTTGTTCAAGTTCAGCTTGTTTTGTTCTGATATCGGGATAAACTACATTTGCTCTTAAATAGGCAAAGTTTGAAACCTGGTTAAAAACCCAGAACCCTGATTCTGTTGTAAATTCCATCATACTGCCATTGCCAACCGCAAAGGACCAGGGAACTTCACGTATCCCGCAATACATTGGTACATATACAGTTGAATAGGTATCGTCAACACCAAACCAAAAGATGCCTCCAACAGGATCGGGTAGCCAATCGCGGCTTTGTGCTACAAATGAGAATCCGGTTTGCTGAGTTGAAATAGCTCTTTCATTAAAATAGGTTTCATCGTCTACTGTCCAGGTTAAGGGTCTCCATCGTACAGGGCATTGAAACGGACCGGCACCGAAATCAAGAGTCATGTCCATAGGAGTGTTTTCATAATGATCCCTCATCATTTCCATAACATCATGAACAGAGATAAGTTTATCAGGCTTCACCCATAAAGGCATTCTTTCTTTCAGGTCATAACCCATGGCATAATCAATATATTGATCCATTCCGCTGGCCACTTTATTAAAGCCGGCCCAAACCCGGGCCTCACAAAAACGTGCTCCTCCAAAATCAACAGGAGCATATGTATCTGAGAATGAAAAGTTTTTATCTTTTCCCTGATACAAACCTTTGTCACGTGCAAAGCTGATCACATCGGAAGCATAAACACATTCAATTTTTTGCTCAAATATCTTATCAAGATTATCAGACGAAATGGATGTTTCCCCATTCTCAAGAGGGAATGTGGTGATCCTGGCCTGGTTGGCATGACCTGATATATAACCGTCCGGAATACGGCGAGCAACCCAGGCAGCACCGGTATTACCTGCACCTTTGCCTATCAATTCCATGATCCATACTTCTTTTGAGTCGGAAATTGAGAAAGATTCTCCTGAGCTGTAGTATCCGTATTCTGCAAGCAATTCATCAATAATCTTAATTGCTTCCCTGGCGCTTTTTGCCCTCTGTAAGGTTATGTACATCAAACTTCCATAGTCAACCAATCCTGTTGTGTCCCTTAAATCAGATCTGCCACCATATGTTGTTTCTCCGATTGCAACCTGATTTTCATTCATATTTCCAACGACTGAATAAGTGTGCCTTACCTGTTTGATCTGTCCCATGTATTTACCGGTATCCCATTCATAAACATCCAGCATTGTTCCCTCGGGATAATCGGCTGCCGGCCTGAAGTATAACTCTCCATATAATACATGGGAATCAGCTGCATATGTTATCATGGTTGATCCATCAGTGGTTGCACCCCTGGTGATCAGGAAATTTGTACATGACCAGCTGTTTTGTACAGTCCCCGCCAGCAAAAGCATTGCAGTAATTATTACATTTTTCATATTATTAAAATGTTATAACATTGAATTTACAAGTGTAATATAATCTTCATAATTCAGGTTATGGTGAAAGCCTGTTACCTTATTTTTGACCATTTGGTCAAGTATCTCAGATTTTTTTGTCAGGTCTATGCCTATATCAAACAGATTGACCGGCGACCTGACACTTACAAAGAAGCGTAAAAAACTGCTTATGGTTTCATCTACTGAATCAACCCCGAAAACTTCCCTGCCGAGCTTTTGAATTCGTTCAGGTATCCGTTCTTTATGAAGTTTCAGCCAGGCCGGATATGCAATACTCAATGATGCTCCGTGTGGTGTGTCATACAAAAATGATAACTGATGCCCAATCGCGTGTACTCCCCAATCGCCTCCTTTCTTACCATAATTGGTGATGCCGTTTAAAGCAAGGGTTGCATCAAGCATTATATTGGCACGCAACTCGTAATTTTCAAGGTCATCAATAAGCCGGGGACCCCAATACATTGCATCTTTAATTATTGAGAATGTAATTCTGTCGGTAAGTGAGGGTTCACCTTCTCCAAAATATGCTTCAAGGGCATGAGTGATCAAATCAACAATTCCATAGGCAGTGTAATTGACTGGTACTGTTGCAGTAAATTGAGGATCAAGGAATGAGTGTTTTGGGAAATTCAATTCATTAACAAACCCGATCTTTTCTCCGGTATCGTGGTTTTGAACCACGGCAGCTCCGTTCATTTCAGTTCCCGTGGCTGCAAGAGTAAGTACTGTCACAAGGGGGATGGTAGCCTCAGGGGTTGCTTTCCATTTCATAAAATCCCATGCACTCTTTTCCGAAGCAATACAAAGGCCAATTATCTTTGCTGAATCAATAACGCTTCCACCACCTAAAGCAACAATTACATCAACATTCTTTTCTCTTCCAAGAGCTGCAGCCTTCTCAACATCCTCAACAACCGGATTTGGTTTTATACCGGAATATTCGGTAATTGCCAGCTTAAACTTGTTTAACTGCTCTATAACCCGGTCATAATACCCGAATTTTTTCACAGAGCCTTTTCCGTATACCAGAAGAACGCGATTACCATATTGTTTAACTGTTTTTCCAAGTGAATTTGTAACATTTTTACCGAAATGCAGACGGGTGGGGTTGTAGGCGACAAAATTCTCCATTCTGTTAATTTATTTACCGAATTATAAGATTAGAAATTCAAATGTAATAAGGAAAGTCAAATTTGAAAAGTTAAGGCCCATAGATTTATTAATTATTTATTAAGAAAAATAAAAAGTTGAATCTATCTGGTTACTATACTACCTCCAATATTATTTGTTTTGGCCCCTGTAACAGTTGCCAAACAATTAGTTTCATTTCTGAGACGTAACACACCGAGGAAAGCAAAAATAAGTGCTTCCTTAAAATTTACGATAAGCTGGTCAGGAACAATTATTTGATGATCTGAGTTAGCCTGAATCCTCTCAATAAGAAAAATATTATTTGCACCACCGCCCGTGGCCAGTAATTTACCTGGCTTTTGTCCCCTGATTGTTCTGGTGACCTGATTGGCAATGTGTTCGTAAACAGTTCTCAGTTTATCCTTTATCACTATATCATATTTATTAAGAATAGGTTTGAATTTTTTATCTACCCATTCCTTTCCGAGTGATTTTGGAGGATTCTGCAAATAATATGGCAGTTGGTCCAGTTCATTCAGAAGTTTTTTGTTAATATCTCCTTTTCTGCCTGTTTCTCCATCCTTGTCATAATCTTTATTTAAGAATTCCATTAGATAGTTAATAGCAAGATTTACCGGAGAAGGATCAAAAGCCATCATCCCCCCGGTTGTTTCGTATGATATATTGGAAAACCCTCCCAGGTTAAGGCAGAATTCATATTCGCTGAATAGAAGTTTGTCTCCGATAGGGACAAGAGGTGCACCCTCACCACCAAGGGCCACATCCAGTGAACGAAAATCCGAGACTGTAGTAATTCCTGTTTCAGCTGCAATAGTATTTCCATCACCAATCTGAAAAGTCAATGCTTTATCAGGTTGGTGGAATACAGTATGTCCATGTGAAGAGATCAGCTCAGGCTTGCAACCTTGACTTCTAATAAACCCATTCACTTTTTGACCTATATATTTTCCATAAGACTTATGAAGGAGCATCAATGAAAACCCATCAAGATCATGTGCATGGGCTAACTTATTTTTCAGGTTATCCGGGTAGGGATACGTGTTTGCGTGGTTGATCCGGAACTCCCAGCCTGACCTTCCGGATATAAATGTACAGTAAGCAATATCCAGTCCATCAAGTGATGTTCCTGACACCAACCCTAATGCATTGTATTTTATTTTGTTGTCCGGCATTTTTTTACAGTCAGTGTATAATTAAATATTTTGAAAGTAGGTTACAGTTATGTTTTATCTTTTGTCAAATGTACTTCGTAAATCCGCCATCCGCAATCCTCAGTCCGCAGTCCTCAATCCTCAATCCTCAATCCTGTGGGAATAATCCATACCAGACAGCATTTAAATTTCATTTTTTATGACTTCAAGCAGAGTTAAGTTTTTCAAGACGAAAATATTAAATATTTCTCTGCAAAATACATTACTTCTTTTAACTATTCTAAATAATACAAATAGATTTTAATGATGAGAGGTAATATCGTTTTTTTATAAGCTTTTTATAATTTTATCTCCTTCTGAGTTTATAAATATCTACCGAAAAAGTTTTTATGGAATATAGAGTATTGGATATTGGGATAATATTTGCGTATCTCATATTAACTATCTTTTTAGGCTTTTGGATATCAAACAGGGCAAAAAGGAATCTTGATTCCTATTTTTTGGGGGGTAGAAGTCTGCCCTGGTACATGCTGGGTTTGTCTAATGCCTCAGGTCAATTTGATATTTCTGGTACCATGATGATGGTAGCCTGGTTATTTGTATATGGGGTAAAAAGTGCCTGGATTCCCTGGTTGTGGCCAGTCTGGAACCAGATATTCATGATGGTTTTCCTGGCAATATGGCTTAGGCGTTCCAATGTTCTAACCGGTGCTGAATGGCTGAAAACACGCTTTGGGGAGGGAAGGGGAGCACAACTATCACATATCAGTGTGGTAATATTTGCATTGGTTGCGGTGATAGGATTTATTGCTTATGCGTTTGAGGGAATTGGGAAATTTGCCACCATTTTCATGCCGTGGGACCTGTCACTTCAAATGGGTCACCTTTATATCAGCTCCGAAAGAATGTATGCTTTGCTTATAATGGGAATTACAACCATTTATGTTGTTAAAGGCGGAATGTACAGCGTTGTTTTGACTGAAGTGCTTCAGTTCCTGATAATGACCATTTCATGTATTACTATTGGAATTATAGTGATAAAAATGATCTCACCAGAGCAAATAAATGCTGTAATTCCCAATGGTTGGAAGGACTTATGGTTTGGCTGGAAACTGGATCTGAACTGGAGTGAGCTCCGACCTGAAGTGATCAGTAAAATTATGAGTGACGGATACGAGATTTTCGGAGCTTTTATGATGATGGCCATTTTCAGGGGAATATTTGTTAGTATTGCCGGTCCTGTACCTGGTTATGATATGCAAAGAGTATTGGCAGCCAGAAGCCCGAAGGAAGCTGCCCTGATGAGTGGGACTGTATCACTGGTACTTTATTTTCCAAGGTATTTAATGATAACAGGTTTGGCCCTGATCGGATTAGTCTATATTAATACTGATGAGTTGATGACAACCACAGGTATCGACTTTGAGAAGATCTTACCATTTGCTTTAAATAATTATATTCCTGCCGGTTTACTTGGATTGGTCCTTGCAGGTCTAATTGCAGCTTTTATGTCAACATTTGCCGCAAATGTAAATGCTGGCCCTGCATACATAGTCAATGATATATATAAAAGATTCATTAACCCAAATGCTTCAAATAAGCAATATATAAAAATGAGTTATCTGGCATCTTTTGGTGTGGTTATAACCGGAGTGTTTGCTGGTTTTTTTATTAGCAGTATAAATGATATTTTTTTGTGGATTACAGGAGCACTGTTTGGAGGATATGCTTTTGCAAATGTACTTAAATGGATATGGTGGAGGTTTAATGGCCATGGCTTTTTCTGGGGTATGGTCTCAGGGTTGGCAGCATCATTATTAGTCCCTAAGATTTTGCCTGATGCAAATTTTTTAATTTCATTCCCAATTATTTTTGTCATTTCAGCTATTGGTTCAATCCTGGGTTGTTTGTTGACTGAACCTGATGATGAAAAAGTGCTGGCAAGTTTTTATTCCAGCGTACGTCCGTGGGGATTTTGGAAGCCTGTTTACGAAAAAATTATAGCACAGGACTCAGAATTCAAAAGAAATACCAATTTTAAGAGGGACATGTTCAATAGCCTAACAGGAATTATCTGGCAGATGAGTATAACTGTAATACCAATATTCCTGGTAATAAGGGAATATAAACCAATGTGGATTGGATTTGGAGTCTTCCTGTTGACTTCTCTTATTTTGAAATTCAACTGGTTTGACAGACTTGAGGATTAAGAAATGATGTATGAATTAGCTTTATTTTACTTCAACTGCTTTTGAAATAGAAATTTTACCTAAAATATTTTCATTTATTGAATCACAACTAACCAATTAACTTTTTTAAAATATGATTCGTGAAGAATTTGATAAAAAACTGAAAGAACTGTTCCATCAATATCAGGATCTGATCCAAAGGTCTAATGAGAAGGAAGTAGATGGCAATGGAATTTATGACAGATATAAATATCCAGTGCTCACATGGAAACATACTCCGGTTTTTTGGAGATATGATCTCAACTTTGAAACAAATCCTCATTTAATGGAACGTTTGGGTATCAATACTACGTTCAATGCTGGAGCAATTGAGTTGAATGGGAAGTATTACCTGATTGCACGTACTGAAGGTGTTGATGTTAAATCATTTTTTGCAGTAGTAGAAAGTCCAAACGGCGTTGATAATTTCAGGTTTTGGGATCATCCAATTGTAATGCCTGTTACTGATAATCCGGAAATGAATGTTTATGACATTCGTTTGACTAAACATGAAGACGGTTATATTTACGGGCTTTTTTGTGCTGAGCGGAAGGATATGGATCACCCGGAAGATTCTTCAGCAGCCATTGCAAGTAGCGGCATTGCCCGGACAAAAGACCTGAAAAGATGGGAAAGACTTGAGGATCTTGATACTCCCTCCTTCCAGCAACGAAATTGTGTGTTGCATCCCGAGTTTGTGAGTGGTAAATATGCATTTTACACCCGACCACAGGAAGGATTTATTGATACCGGAGACAGTGGTATAGCGTGGGGTTTGTCAGATTCAATTGAACGTGCCAGGATAAAAGACCAGAAAATCATTGATTACAGGAAGTACCATACAGTTAAAGAAGTTAAGAACGGTCAGGGCCCTCCTCCAATAAAAACAGATAAGGGATGGTTGCATCTTGCTCATGGAGTGCGTCGTACAGCAGCAGGACTCCGTTATGTTCTCTACATGTTTATGACCAGTTTGGAAGATCCTTCTCAGGTTATCCGCAGACCTGGTGGATGTTTTCTGGCACCACATGGTATTGAAAGGGTAGGAGACGTATCAAATGTGGTTTTTAGCAATGGTTGGATAAAGAAGGATAACGATGAAGTAATAATTTATTATGCATCTTCAGATACACGTATGCATGTAGCCACAACAACAATAGAAAAATTACTTGATTATGTAGTAAATACTCCGGAAGATGCTGGTCGCACACAACTGTGTGCAGCACAGCGAGATGATATGATCAACAAGAATCTTAAAATTTTAAAAGCAAAGTACCCGGAAATAAAGTTTTGAATATAATAGTAGTTGAATCAGATGAATAATTATCTATTCCGGAAGTAGGTTATAGACTTTTATCAATTATACTTCGCAAATTTACCCTGTGAAATAAATCGAATATTTATTGCAAAGCAATATTTCACAGGGTAAATTTGCGAAGCTATATTCTTTATAATTGTACTAAATTTTTTTTACCAATGTCTATGAAACCAACACTTTTAATACTTGCAGCCGGCATTGGCCGCAGATATGGAGGACTGAAACAAATGGACCAGGTTGGTCCCTCAGGAGAAACCATTATCGATTATTCGATATATGATGCAATCAGATCAGGATATGGAAAAGTTGTATTTGTGATCAGAAAGGAAATTGAAAAAGAATTTAGTGAAATTTTTATTTCTAAAGTTTCCAGGAAAATAGAAGTAGACTATGTATTTCAGGAGATAGATATGGTGCCTGAGGGTGTAGATATCGTCGTTGATAGAGTTAAACCATGGGGTACAGCCCATGCCATTTTGGTAGCAGAAAAAAAAATAAATGAACCTTTTGCTGTTATTAATGCAGATGATTTTTATGGCAGACTTTCATTTAATATAATGGCAGACTTCCTGGTGAATAGCAGTATGGAAAATGAATATGCCATGGTAGGTTATAAGCTGAATAAAACATTATCAGAATACGGCCAGGTTGCCCGGGGTGTTTGTATTACAGAAAGAGGTGCATATCTTAACCAGATTACAGAAAGAACAAATATTGAGAAAATCTCAACTGGAATAGTTTTCAGGGATGACAATAATAAAATTGTGACTTTGACAGGTGATGAAACAGTCTCTATGAATTTCTGGGGATTCAAACCATCAGTGTTTTCTTTTCTTAATAAATACTTCACTGATTTTATTAATGAATTTGGGGGTGATCTGAAAAAGGAATTCTTTATTCCAATATTAATAACTGATCTGATTGAAAAGAATTTGGCAAGCGTGAAAGTCCTTCAAAGTGGAGAAAAATGGTTTGGAGTGACCTATAAAAAGGATAAAAAATCAGTTGTCAGAAAAATCAGCGAAAAAGTTAATAAGGGAGAATATCCTAATAAATTGTGGGAGTAAGAGCTTTATACAATTATTAGAACATAGTCTTACCAATAAAATTCCATATTGAAAACAGTTTCGTTTTCCTTCTTATCTGAGACTTTCAATATTAATTCATGCTCTTTATTCCTTTCTAATCTTTCTTCGTCAAACGTATAGAACAGTCTGTCTTTTTTCGGATCATATTCAAAAAGGACCCATTGTCCATCAATATATCCAGTGTACTTGTCAATTCCTGAGAAATTATCTGTAATAGTAAATTTCAGTGATCTCAGGTGCGAAAGATCTGGTCCGATTTTAAAATTATATGGTCGGATATTTGGTGATATGGTATCAGCAGTTATCAGGTATATCCCAAATTCTCTGGTCTGCATTTCTACCATTCCATTGTTCCATTTTCCACCACGGGCAAATAATTCTTTCTTATCATCGAGAGCTGCCAGAAGTAATTTCGATTCCAAACCGGGAGGTACATTCTCAGGTTTAATCCTAATGGTTGAATACTTTTGAATAGGTACGTACTTATTATGGATGTAATAAACTTTTGAATAAGTGCCTGTTATTTTTGGCGCTATTACCAATTTAAATTTCAGGGAATCGTATAATGCATATGAAGGAATATTAATTTCAAACCCATCAAATCCGTATTTGTTCTCTTTGTCAAATGGAAATATCATAAGATAATCATTTTCATCTTGATTTACGAGATACTTATTTTTTGGTTTGAGTGATCTTACACGAAAATTGATTGTAGATGTGTTATTATACGAATCTTTAACGACTAGCGAAATTTCGTGAACATTTTCATCGTTAAAACTAAAAATCCCACGGTTAAGTACTGATTGATATATCCTTAGCTTGTTATTCGGATCAACAAAGGTCTTCCGGATGGTTGTTTTGCTTTTCAATCGTTCTGCATAATCAATATGGCTATTCATATACCTCGTTTCTGAAAATGCAAACTCGTTAAATACAAAATATGAATTCCGTTTTCCATCTATTTTGAGTTCGATAGAGTAAATGCTGCATTTATTTCTGACATCGTTAAGTAAATCATATGTTTCAATACCAACACCTACCGGGCCTGAAATATTAATAATTGCATCATTTGTTAAAATATAGTTTCCATCTTTTTTTGTCGCCCTGAATTTTTTCTTAATTGCTTTTTCTGAGATACTGCTTTGCTTTCCCATTGGATAAAGGACTATACTGTTAATTACCGGTGGTATATTATCTGGTATTTCGAAACCATATAATAATGGATTTGTAGGATGTTCAGTCCCGGTGTCGCGAATTTCAAAATGTAAATGTGGTCCTGTTGAGCTACCTGTATTTCCTGAATAACCAATTATTTGACTCTTTTTCACTACGAAACGGTCACTTGTTGGAAAAAGAGTTATCCTAAAGGTTTTCCTGCTATACTGATTCTCTTTGATATATTTTTCTATATCGGGTGTAAACCGGTTCAGATGACCGTAAACTGTTGTATATCCGTTGGGATGATTAATATAAATGGCTTTTCCAAATCCTCCGGGAGAGATACTTATCCTAACAACATATCCGTCGGCAGCAGCCCTTATGAACTCACCTGACCGGCCTTTTGTTTTTATGTCCAATCCTGAATGGAAGTGGTTAGTTCTGATCTCTCCAAAATTAGCTGCAAGATAAATTCTGAAATCGACTGGTGATGAGAAATAGTTTTTTGGTAATGTTTGTGCATGGAGGGAATATAATCCCAGAATGAAACTAATTAAAATCCCTGTAAGAGCCTTTGCTTTCTTTATCATAAAATCACTCGGTTTCAAAGTTGGTTGTAAAAATAATGCGCAAATCTAAAGTTTTATATTTATACAATCGAAAATATGAAGCTTATTTTTTTGAATTTTATAATCCTATATTAACTTTGTATTAAAATGTTTTCCTGGTGACAGAAACAAATGAAATAGTTGGAAGTCTGAATAATAAATTTAAAGATTTAATTTTATTGTATGATAAGTCAAAAGAGACAAGTCAGGGACTGCAGGAAGAAAATGAAAGGTTAAGGAATAAGATTACGGAACAGGAAAGTATAATTGATGAGTTAACAGGAAAGTATGATAGTATAAGTCTGGCAAAAGCATTCGAGACTTCAGGCGAAGGAACCACTGAGGCCAGGCTGAAAGTAAATAAGATTGTGCGGGAGATAGATAATTGTATTGCTCTGTTGAATAGATAATGTGTTTATGTTTATGGGTATGGATGATAAGTTGACGATCAGGGTAAACGTGGCAGATAGATATTATCCTTTAAAAATAGGGAGAAAGGATGAGGAGAAGATCCGGAAAGCAGCAAAGTTGATCAATGAAAAAATTTTGCAGTACAAGCAAAGATATAGTGATAAGGATATTCAGGATTTTTTGGCGATGGCTGCTCTTCAGTATGTAGTTAAAATTATTAATAGCGAACATCAATCAGATGTTTCTCCTATAATGGAGGAACTTAATGAACTAAACCAGGAAATGAAGGAATATCTGGAAAAAGAGTAATAGCGTTCTTTTACATATAAGAATTTTGCCCGCATTATTTCTGTAATTCTTTTTAAAACTCAACACTTTCTACTTTGGAGTTTTGCTCGACTTGAGTATGACAGGCCATAACCCTTTGGGTTCTTTTTTAGACAATGGAAGTCAGATGTGAGTTGGCGGCTTCACCCATTTCAGAATGGGGTTTTACAAAACGTTATGGAAAATAATGCGGGTTTTTTTATAATTTCAAAATAGATAATAATGTATTTAGCAATAATTTTTAGTTTAATAACCTTTTCATTTATACCATTAATCTATGGTATTGCTGGTATCCTGGTTGGTTCAGGTTTTACTTTTTTTATAGTTAAGGTGTTGATGAAGAGTAAATCCAGGAGAATAATTCAGGAAGCTAATATTGAAGCAGAGGTTATTAAGAAAGATAAGATTCTACAGGCCAAAGAAAAGTTCTTTCAGCTTAAGACAGAGCATGAAAAGATGATAAATGAAAAAACTAATAAACTGATTTTATCAGAAAACAAATTCAGGCAGAAAGAAATCGTTCTTTCTCAAAAGATTGAAGAGAACAAACGGGAGAAAGTAGAAATTGATGTAATAAGAGAAAATCTTCAGGTTCAATTAGGAGTGATTGAGAAGAAAAATGATGAATTATTAAAAATCCATATACAAAAGGTTGAGCAATTAGAAACTATTTCCGGATTATCTGCTAACGATGCGAAGAAGCAATTAATTGACTCATTGAAAGAGGAAGCGAAAACAGAGGCCATGTCTTTCATAAATGAAATAATGGATGAGGCAAAGATGACTGCAAACAAAGAAGCCAAGAGAATAGTAATACAAACAATTCAACGGGTAGCTACTGAAACAGCCACTGAAAATGCTGTAACTGTTTTCCATATTGAATCTGATGAGATAAAAGGCAGAATCATTGGCAGGGAAGGAAGGAATATCCGTGCCCTTGAAGCTTCAACTGGTGTTGAGATAATTGTAGACGATACCCCGGAGGCAATTGTCTTATCTGCTTTTGATCCGGTTCGACGTGAGATAGCCAGGCTTGCACTGCATCAATTGGTGACAGACGGCAGAATACACCCGGCAAGAATCGAAGAAGTTGTACAGAAAACACAGAACCAGGTTGAGGAAGAAATTGCCGAAGTAGGAAAGCGAACCGCTATAGATCTTGGTATTCATGGTTTGCATCCTGAACTGATCAGACTGGTAGGAAAAATGAAGTACAGGTCATCATATGGTCAGAATTTACTTCAACATTCCAGGGAGGTGGCAAACTTGTCAGCTATAATGGCCTCCGAACTTGGCCTGAATACAAGCCTCGCCAAGAGGGCTGGGTTATTACACGACATTGGCAAGGTGCCTGATGATGAGCCTCAAATTCCTCATGCTGTTCTTGGCATGAAGATAGCGGAGAAGTTTAAGGAAAAACCCGAGGTATGTAATGCCATCGGATCACATCATGATGAAGTGGAAATGACAACCCTTATAGCCCCTCTTGTTCAGGTATGTGATGCTATTTCAGGAGCCAGACCAGGTGCACGCCGTGAAATTGTTGAATCTTATATTAAGCGCCTGAAAAATCTTGAAGAAATGGCTTTATCATATCCCGGTGTATTGAAAACCTTTGCTATTCAGGCTGGCAGGGAACTAAGAGTAATAGTTGGTTCTGATACAGTTTCGGATAAAGATGCAGAAAACCTCTCCTACGAGATAGCAAAGAAGATCCAGGATGAGATGACTTATCCTGGCCAGGTTAAGATCACAGTTATCAGGGAGACAAGGGCTGTTACCTATGCCAAATAATGGGCAGGTAATTAATTCAAGTAAAATAAAAATTTTGCTATCTATGATCAAGGTGCTTAATGTTGTTGGAGCGCGTCCTCAGATCATTAAAGCTTCTGCCATAAACCGGGCAATTAAAAACCGGTTTAGAAAAGAAATCAAAGAGGTCATTATACATACCGGCCAACATTATGACCGTGAATTATCCTCGGTTTTTTTTGACGAATTAAAAATATCAAATCCGCAATATAATCTGAATACAGGATCTGCCAGTCATAGTAAACAAACAGCAAGTATTATGACTGGCATTGAGGAATTAATTCTCAAAGAACAACCCGATTGTATTATTGTGTATGGAGACACTAATTCTACTATGGCAACAGCTTTGGCAGCTTCAAAATTGCATTGTCCGGTTATCCACATTGAAGCCGGTTTAAGGTCTTATAATAAAAGTATGCCTGAGGAAATTAACAGAATTATAACTGATCATGTCTCCAGTATGCTTTTCTCGCCTACTAATGCTGGTTTTAAAAATCTTATTAACGAAGGATTCCGGCCTGATAATAGTCCTCCGTTCACAATTGATAATCCAAAAATATATCATTCAGGCGACATTATGTATGATAACGCCTTATTTTATGGGGAACTTGCTTTAAAAAAGAAGGGGTTCCTGGATGTTCATGGCATTAATCCTGATAATTTTGCATTGGCTACAATTCACAGGGAGAATAATACGGAAGACCTGGTTAAACTTGAATCTATTTTAGCCGCTTTAAGAAACATTTCCATAGAAAAAGGAATTCAGATTGTACTGCCATTACACCCGAGAACTACTGATGCTATGGAAAGATCATTATCTGGTACTTTTCTAATGGAACTCAGATCGGATGTGGGATTGATAATTCTTCCCCCTGTACCTTTCCTTGAATTTATATTGCTTGAAAGAAATGCCAAAATCATTATAACTGACTCAGGTGGTGTGCAAAAAGAAGCTCATTTTTTTGAAAAACCTTGCATAATCTTAAGGAAAGAAACCGAATGGGTTGAACTGGTAGATAATGGTACATCTTACCTTGCCAATTCAAGTGAAAAAGAGATCATGAAGGCTTTTGACATGTACATAAATGGGGAAAAATACAATTTCCCAAAATTTTATGGAGACGGTAAAACTGCGGAATTTATTTGCGAAGAATTGATCATGAACTATTCTCATTAACCTTTTGCCTGCCGGCCTTGTTATGCACATTATCGCTGAATTTTTAGCATACGTGTCTTAATTGACGAGAAGGCTTTACTGGCAGGCAATGAATAATTTATCTGAAAAATGGAAGAAAAGATACTGGTAACGGGAACCGCCGGATTTATAGGTTTCCATCTGGCTGTGAAACTTCTTGAAAGGGGGGATATAATAATAGGATTGGATAATATTAGTGATTATTATGACCCTGAGCTGAAATTTGCCAGGTTGACTGAAACCGGTATAAATAGAGAAAAAATTCTGGAGAACAAGGCCGTAAAGAGTGAAAAATATCACAATTATAGTTTCTTTAAAATCGATCTTACCGAGAAGGAACAGATTAATGAACTTTTCAAAACAAATAAAATAACAAAAGTTGTTCATCTGGCAGCCCAGGCAGGTGTAAGATATAGCCTTACAAATCCTTATGCATATCTCGATAGTAATTTGTACGGATTTCTGAATATATTGGAAGCTTGCCGCTATAACAATGTAACTCATCTTGTATATGCAAGTAGCTCAAGTGTTTACGGCCTTAATAAAACAATGCCTTTCTCGGTTCATCACAATGTAGATCATCCAATAAGTTTGTATGCGGCCACAAAAAAAAGTAATGAATTAATGGCTCATACATATAGTTATCTTTATGGTTTGCCTGTAACCGGACTTAGGTTTTTTACTGTATATGGCCCATGGGGAAGACCTGATATGGCACTATTCCTGTTTACTGAAGCAATTATACAGGGTAAACCTATGGATGTCTTTAATCAGGGTGAAATGCAACGTGATTTTACTTACATTGACGATATAGTGGAAGGAGTGATAAGAGTGCTTGATAATCCACCCGAAGGTGAACCTGTTTGGGATGGAGATAATCCGGATCCTGCAACTTCACCTGCCCCATTCAAACTGTATAATATTGGCAATAGCAGTCCTGTTAAGCTTATGGATTTCATCAAAGCTATTGAAAAAAAACTTGGGAAAACTGCAATTATGAATTTACAGCCGCTTCAACCAGGGGATGTACCTAAAACCTGGGCCGATGTTAATGATCTTGAAACCGATTTGAATTATAAACCGGCTACTGAAATCAGTACCGGAGTGAATAAGTTTATAGAGTGGTATTTGCAATATTTTGCAGGTAACAAAAAATGATAAAAAGAGTTTTTGATTTTATTTTTTCACTTGTTGGATTGATTTTACTCTCACCATTTTTGATAGTCATATCATTTCTGATTATTATCGATAGTAAAGGAGGCGTGTTTTTTATTCAGAGAAGAGTTGGACGCAATAATAAGGATTTTAACCTAATTAAGTTCCGGACAATGAAAACCGGTTCCTATAAAAAAGGATTGATAACTATTGGGAAAAAAGATCCAAGGGTCACTATTCCGGGATACATGTTAAGAAAATATAAGATCGATGAGATCCCACAGTTAATAAATGTACTATTAGGTGATATGAGCCTGGTTGGACCAAGGCCTGAAGTGAGAAAATATGTTGAAATATATACACCTGAACAAAGTCAGGTGTTGCAGGTTAAACCTGGGATTACAAGTTTGGCATCTATCGAGTATTTGAATGAAAATGAGATTCTTGGAAAATCGGAAGACCCTGAAAATACCTATCTTCAGGAGGTAATGCCAAGAAAACTGGAGTTAAATCTGGAATATGTAAAGAAAGCAAATTTCCGCACAGACTTATATATCATTTTTAAGACCATAAAAAGGATATTGCAATAAGGCCAATGCTGACACAAAGTGTCCTGTTTTATGCAATGAGACACCCAAGTAACTAAGAAATAATAGCTCAGGTTAGCGGTTCAGAATATCATATAGAGCCTGATAACTGTTAATCTTATCCTGGTATCCCAGTTTTTCATACGAGGAAATTAAATTTTTGATAAGTCTTTTAATTATTTCCTGGTTTGAGCTGGGAACAAAATAAGGAATGCTGGGTTCAATATTCTGGCTGATCAGAAAGCTTTCAATTTCACTTCGGTTTAGAACTGCACCTTTTCGAAACGGATTAATATAAAATAATATATGCTCACCAAGATCTTTCTCAAATGTTTCTTCGGATTTATATTCATCAAGATATGCCAGAATATAATTCTTAGGCAAATTCACTCCAAAAACCGGTAGACCTATTCGTTGTGCGATTACTGAGTAAAGAATTCCAAGTGTAATTGG
>JAUWMO010000063.1 GCA_030613125.1 Bacteroidota bacterium
GGAGGACATAAAGCGTCATACTTATTGGTTTCGATTATAATTGTATAACATTAACCGCAGCCCGGGTATATGACCCACCTTCGCAAGCTTCGGGCGCCTATGCTAAAGCTTGTGCCTCCGTCCTCGCCGTCGCGTAGCCGCTATGGCGAAGCACGGTAAAGGTTATTCGTCACAAGATGTGACTCATGAGGTATTCGTTCCTCCGTCACTCAACGTTCGGCGACACGCGGACAGCGACAGCATGCGGGCAGGCACAAGCGCCAGCGAGTAGCTAAAGATTATAAAGATCTGTCAGATATATAAGTGAAGCAATTGCGGCACTACCTAATTGCATTTCGCGTTCGTTAACCTGGTCAAAAGTATCATTAGGTGAATGATGAAAATCGAAATACCTTTGTGAATCAGGCATCAATATTGGCATATTTTGCATGCTTCTCAATAAATTCCCTGCGGGGTGGCACCTCATCGCCCATAAGCATTGAAAAAATGCGATCTGCTTCTGCAGCGCTCTCTATGGTCACCTGCCTTAAAGTCCTCTTCTCAGGATTTAATGTTGTATCCCATAATTGTTCAGCATTCATTTCACCCAGTCCTTTATACCTTTGAACAGAGACAGAACTGTCTTTTCCTTCCCCAAGTTCCTTAATATATTTTTTCCTTTCATTTTCGGACCAGCAATAATGCTGAATTTTTCCTTTTTTAACAAGATAGAGTGGTGGGGTTGCAATATATAAATGACCATTTTTAATCAGCTCCTGCATATACCTGAATAAAAATGTCATAATCAGGGTTGTTATATGACTCCCATCAACATCAGCATCTGTCATGATTACTATTTTATGATATCTTAGTTTCTCAAGGTTCAATGCTTTACTGTCCTCTTCTGTTCCAATTGTAACACCCAGTGCAGTGAACATATTCTTTATTTCTTCATTCTCAAAGATTTTGTGCTGCATTGCTTTTTCAACGTTCAGTATCTTACCTCTAAGAGGTAATATAGCCTGGAATTGTCTGTCTCTTCCCTGTTTGGCAGTTCCACCGGCAGAATCCCCCTCAACCAAAAATAATTCCGATAATGCCGGATCCTGCTCAGTACAATCAGCTAATTTGCCAGGTAATCCGGAACCTGATAATACGTTTTTCCTCTGTACAAGTTCCCTGGCCTTTCTGGCAGCATGCCTGGCTGTAGCAGCAAGGATCACTTTCTGTACAATGATTTTGGCATCTTTGGGATTTTCTTCAAGGTAATTGGTTAAGGAATTGCTGACAGCCTGATCGACTGAACCCATCACTTCAGAGTTGCCAAGCTTGGTTTTGGTTTGTCCTTCAAACTGGGGCTCCTGTACTTTGCAAGATATAATGGCAGTCAGTCCTTCACGGAAATCATCCCCGCTGATCTCAAATTTAAGTTTGGCAAGCATGCCTGATTTTTCAGCATAACTTTTCAGGGTGCGTGTAAGGCCTCTGCGAAATCCTGAGAGATGAGTACCTCCTTCAATGGTATTAATGTTATTTACATATGAGTGTATATTTTCAGAAAAGGATGTATTATATTGCATAGCAATCTCAACAGGAATACCATTTTTTTCAGTTTCAATATAAATCGGTTTTTCAATCAACTGCTCCCTTGTTGCATCAAGGAATTTTACGAACTCTTTTAATCCTTCTTCAGAATAATAATGCTCTATCCGGTAATTATTGTCACTGTTTCCATTGCCATCACCATTTCCATTCTCTTTACCCTCCCTTTTATCGGTAAGTTTAAGATTAATTCCCTTGTTAAGGAATGACAGTACACGAAGACGGGCTGCAAGTATTTCAAAATTGTAATCCGTATTTGTAAAAATACTATTATCAGGAATAAAAGTGATCTCAGTCCCGGTTATTGAAGTATCTCCTATTGTCTCAACACCTGATAACGGCTTCCCTTTTTCATATTCCTGAACATGGATCTTGCCATCACGGTATATCTTAGCCTGAAGTTTTGATGAAAGTGCATTTACAACCGATACACCAACTCCATGTAGACCCCCTGAAACTTTATAACTATCTTTATCAAACTTTCCACCTGCATGTAAAACAGTCATCACAACCTCAAGTGCTGACTTCTGTTCTTTTTCATGGTAATCTATAGGGATTCCTCTTCCATCATCCCAAACTGTAACGGAGCCATCCTCGTTAATATTTACTTCAATATTTTTGCAATATCCAGCCATGGCCTCATCAATAGAGTTATCGATTACTTCATAAACCAGGTGATGCAATCCTTTTACACTCAAATCCCCAATATACATGGCAGGCCGTTTCCTGACTGCCTCCAGGCCTTCTAACACTTGAATGTTGTCTGCCGAATAATCCTTATTCAGCATCTTTTCCTCACTTTTATCCATATCTCCAACTATTTAAATAACTTTATTAATTCTTTTAATAAAATTCATTAAAACAACTTTTTCCGACTTTTTTTAATGAGAATTTTACCAGGAAGGAACTTTTTTACCCCCTCAAATGATTGATCTCTATCTGCCTTTTGCAATATAGCTATAAACTACTGATTAGATGATGGTTACAAATCAAAAGCCCATCTCCTCATTTTATTCTGTAAATATATCAAATTTTAGTGATTTTCAGGCATTTATACGTCAAAAAGCAGTCAGTTTTATTAACATTAAATTAACATTCAGAAGGTATTACAATGAATAGGTAAATCCGCCAAAAACAGCAAACCTCTGAACAGGATACTGATTCCATACTTCATATCCCCTGCCAAGGATATTGTTGAACTTCAGATAGAAAGATAAGATTTTAGTATACTGGTATTCCAACTTCAGGTTAATATCCGCAAAACCATCAAGGGCAATTTCAGGTTTTGCTAACTCATATGATTTTGCATATCTTTTTCCAATATAAAATGCATCAATCCCAATAAGGATCTTGTTTCTAAAACTATATCGCAAAGTCATAGTAGCATCAAAGTTCGGTTTATGCCAGGCTCTTGTCTGAGTAGTTAATTCATAAAAATAATAATTGGCTTTTATGAATAATTCAGCCTGTGATCCAATTTGAGTACTTACCTCACCATAAATCCTTGTAATCTCAATATCATCATATTCAAACGAAAACTGATTCCCCAATTCGTTCACCGTGTCATTAACGAAGAAATACATCTGATCAACCTGTGAGTAACTTCCCCTTATGTGATATGCTGATTTCCTGCTGAAAGACCCATTAAATCCTCCAAAAAAATTCAGTTTCCGGTTAGCACTTTTTGCATTTAAACCCGGGATTTGAAACGGGTTCACGGAGACGGTCTGCCGGAAAGAAAAATTCTCAAATTCCCCATCCAAAGCAACATATGCAGTCAAATATTGCGGCACAATATTGAATTGAAATTTGGCTTTAGGATATAAATAAGCTTTAGTATGTCCATTTTCAACCGCAAATGTTACATTCAGGGCAAGGTCGAGGGTCCAGACATCTGTCTTTTGTGAAACCCACGGTTCAAACCGGATATACGTACTCGGCGATGACAAGCTATCCATATCAGATCCTATGTAAAGCAGGTCCAGATCAATACCAAACATTTTATTTCGAAGGAAAACTTTATTAAACCTTGTCAAAAAATATATCTCGTTCTGCTGATTTCTGAAACGGTCTTTGAAATAATGATAATTTGCCTGGAATTTATAATTCAGGTGAGTTGAATCAAGGTGGCTTGACTGGAGTTTAATCCCGGCAAAAACATCCAAATAGTTCTGGCGAATATTATCTTTTGACAAAGATGTATCAATTTCAGTGTTATATCCATAGAAATGGACCCAATCCTGTTTAACACCCGCTTCAGCAGACAGAATTGCTTTTTTGAATGTTTTCTTTCCATAAAGTACGAAATCGGTATCACCATATCCTCCAAAAACCTTTTTCTCATTTGCAAGTTTCACTTTCCCATAAGATGACATATGCATCAGATAGGCTCCAATTGACAGTGTACGTGATCGCAGGTTGCTAATGCTTAGCTCTCCCAAAGGTGTGACATAATTACCAAAACCGAGTTCAAGATAACTGTGATAAAGTTTCGAAATTTGTTCACTTTCCATCCTGGCCGGTTTTAATGGCCGGAAAGTATATACCGGTTGAAAGCTCTTAGGTTTAATACTGTATTGAATATCCGTACTTAACCTGATTGTATCATTTGTTACAGGTAACATATTGATCTTAAAGGCATCTGACAGTGTAGGCTCATAAGGCTTCACCACTCTGACTTCTTTATTAATTGTTTCCTGGGCCTGTGTAGCATTCGATACAAAAACACTGAGAAACAAAATAACTATATAGTCTCTGCAAGAAAACTTGCATTTTGCAAAAGTGCTTGATAAAAAAATTTCAAAGTGCATCCCGATAGCTATCAGGGATGCGAAGCCTGAAAATTGGGAATTTACTTTTTGTAAATGACCAATTTTCGGGCGAGCGTAACGCAACAATTGGAGTTTTCTTGCAAGCACTATATACCATTTTCCATTTCTCATCCTAAGGCATGATGGTTTTGAATGTAAAAGTTCTGAGTTATATTGTTATAATTATTCAGGATATCTGACATTAGTTCCTGATCACTATTTTGATAGACAGAATCGGGTTCATTAATATCTTCTTCTACCTGTTCAATCTCAAGAATCCTATTTAGTTTTCTCCTGGCTTCTTCCTTCACACCGTCATCCTCAATCTCATAATAATCAATAAGGCTCTGAAGAGTGTAACGTGCCTGAAACAGATCATTTTTCTCAAGGCTTATATCTGAAGACAGTATAAATATCCTGGCCATCCAATGCTGGTGAGGTGTGTTCTGGTCGATAAATTCTGTAACTTCTCTCTCTGCTTCATCTAACTTTCCACTCTGGTAACATATCTCAGCAATTCTATATTTTGATTCTGCTCCTTCTTCACTTTTAATCTCTCCTGCTACTTTCCGGAATACTTTTTTTGCTTCATCAGGGTTGCCAAGAAACAGATATGATTTACCCATTTTAAAATATGCTTCACGAGTTTGTTCTTCTGATAATTTACCGGATACTAAAACCTTTTCTCCTGCTTTCACAACTCCGGAATAATTCTGTAAAATATAGAGGCAACGTAATTGGCCCATAAGGGCTATTAATTTGCTGGCCCCGACATCTGCCACAATCTCAAGAAGAACATAATTTTCAAGTGCATCAGCATAATTTTTTACTTGAAAATTAATCATGCTTGCAGCCAAAAGGGAAGGTTCGGAAAAAACATTCTTTTTTCGGTCAATCACATAATTATAATCCTCAAGTGCCTCACGTGTATTTCCACTTGAAGACAGACATTCTGCTCTGTAAAAACGGGCATTCAAAACAAAACTCCCATCCTTAAATCTTTCCAGATAATTTCCCAGTACCTGAACAGCCCTCTGGCAATTACCTGACATATACAAGTTCTCTCCGGATAGATATGTCAGAGAATCTTGCTCAGAAATACTAACACTGGCAAACGAACCCAGAGTCCTGACATACCCAAAATATGATTCCACATCATTGAGATCAACATAAACTGTTCTTAATCCTGTTAAAGCACTTCTTGACTCAGGGGAACCGGGAAATTCTGCAATTAGCTTTTTATATGATTCAATTGCTTTTGCATTATTATCCATATTATAATATACTAATCCTATTTCAAGCATTGCCTTTGGGTAGTAAGTACTATTCTGAAAATGTTCAAGAATTGAATAGAAATCATCAAGGGCTTTTTGAAGGTTCTCAATCTTTACATACGACCTGCCCCTCTCGAATAAAGCATCATCAACATAATTTGAGGAAGGATATTCCCGCTGAAGAGATGTTAGTCCAATGATCTCATCCATATGCCGTTTTAACAAACCAAGGGAAAATGATTTTTGAAATAAAGCATAATCCGAATCCACGGCCTTTAAGTCAACAGACTTCTGGTAATAACTGATTGCCAGAGAATAATCAGACAAAACAAATGCACAGTCACCTAAACGGTTGTAAGTATCAGCTAATATCTTCTTATTTCCACCCTTCTTCACCACGTCAATATATTTCCTGAAGTCACGGGATGCATTACTATATTGCTCCAGATCAAAATGGCAATATCCGATATTATAGTGTGCAAGGTTAAACTCATATTGTGAAAATGCCCGGGGTGAAATAAGAAATTCCTGATAAATAGTTAATGCTTCTTTGTATTCGCCCAGCCTGTACAAAGATTCTGCTTTCCAATACAGGCATCTTGCAATCAGGGTCTGGTCATAATCTCCCTGCTCAAGTGACGTATTAAACAAGTCCAGCGCATCTTCGAATTTCAGGTCGCTATATTGTTCAAGTCCACGATAAAATGCGATCCTCTGGTAAGCTTCTTTGATTCTGTTGTTTTTATTCTGGATCTTATTAAGGGATTCCAGGGCCTGTTTATAATTCCTTGTATTTTGAAACGCCATCACCAGATATTGATAAGCCTCATCAATCCTCTCAGAATAGGGATAAAGATTTATAAATTTTTCAAATGCTTTTATAGCTTCATTAAAAGGTGAGAATGACAATTCATAAGTGATTTTTGCATAGTTGAGCAGGGCATCCTCACTAATATCAGGATCAATATTCATATCAGAGGCATTGAAAAATGCTATTGCCGCTTTTGATTTATTATCAGTACGCAAATAACAATCTGCCAGTAAATAGTAAGCATTTTGCCCTAGTTCATCTTTTCTTCCGCCTATACTTTCAAAATAATTTATGGCTTTTTCATAATTTCCAAGTTTATGATACATAAACCCCATCTGGTATTTATCCTGTCGTGAAATGGATTTTAAATTCTCAACATATATTGTCAGATACTTTTGTGCCTCTTCATATTTCTCTAACTGGTAATATGCATCTCCCACAAACCTGGCCACTTCGGCCATTCGTCCGGGAATAGACTTTTCAAGCAAGCCGGGACCAAATTCAATAATTTCCTCGTATTTTTTCTGGCTGTAAAGGATTTGTAAAATATAATATGGAACTATTCCTTTGAAAGTAGCATCATTCTCAAGCCTTTTAAAACCAATCAGGGCTGTTTCAAAGTTCTTCTTACTATAATTGATGTACGAATAATAATAAATAGCCGGACCTGTATAATCACTCTGAATATCCTTAATTTCATAAAATGCAAGGCTTGCCTTATCAAAATCTTTCTTAATAAAATAACAGTACCCTTTCTTAAAATAATACTCAGCTAACTCTTCTTTTACAAGCATTCCTCTGTCGACCCGTTCGAAATAACCAGATGCTTGCCTGTATTTCTTTGTCTTATAAAGGAATAGTGCCATTTCCCAAACAGCCTTCCGGGCCTTCATACTTTCAGGGTGATCTGAGATGAACCGGTTAAGCCGGTATTCTGAATCATCATTAAACAGGTAAACCGAACATAATGCAGAATAATGTTCGGCATTGATTAGTAATTCAGTATCAAACCCCTGTAAATCTTCAATAAGATTTTGAAAATGTTTTTGGGCTGAGCCGTATTTTTCTTTCTGAAAAAGTTCAAGGGCAATATTGTATTCTTTTTCATCGGTACTATAAGAAAAAGATCGTTGAGAAAACAAGATTGTACTGCTAGATAGGAAAAAACAGAAAAATAAAAAAAACCTGCCCATAGTTATAAACATGCTTGAAATGCCGTCTAAATATAGAATAAAAACGGCAACCATTCTGATTTTATTATCCAAATTAATTAACAGGCAATTGTTTATTAAAATGAACCGGAAAAAAATGTATTTTTGAACTGTTATAATTAGTGGTTATCTAATCGATATTATGCCTTTGGACACAATAATAGAATTTAAAGATTGTCCTATTTTTCAGAAAGACAACCTGGTACTTTCTCATGTTACCTTTGTTATAAACAAAAGTGAATTTGTTTATCTTATTGGAAAAGTAGGAAGCGGAAAAACAAGTTTGATAAAAACTATTAATGCTCAGATCCCCCTGAAAGATGGTGAGGCAATAGTTGCAGGATTTAACCTGAAAGAGCTTAAAATAAAAGATGTTCCTTATCTCCGCAGGAAAATGGGCATTGTTTTTCAGGATTTCCAACTGCTAACAGACAGGAATGTGCATGAAAATCTTGCTTTCGTGCTAAAAGCTACTGGTTGGAAAAATAAGAAAGAAATTGAAAACAGGATTAGTGAGGTATTGGAAAGAGTCGGACTTGGATTTAAGGGCTATAAAATGCCTCATCAACTTTCTGGTGGTGAACAACAAAGGGTTGTTATTGCCAGGGCTCTGTTAAATGATCCTGAGATATTGCTTGCTGATGAGCCTACAGGGAATCTTGATCCGGAAACTTCGGAAGATATCATCCTGACTTTGATGGATATAAGTAAACAAGGAAGAGCAGTAATTATGGCTACCCACAACTATACACTCCTGAAAAAGTTTGTTGCCAGGACCCTGAAATGCGAGAATGGGAGGTTATTGGAAGTAAACCAGGAACAAGCTATTGACTTTGATATGATGGACGGATAACTGGTTCCCGGCTCAGTGAGACTCATATTTCACGAGCTTGCGAGGTGAAATATGTAAGTCGAACTAGTCCCGATAGCGAAGCTTATAATACAGAAAAAGTTAAACAGGAAATTATGAAATATCTCTGACTCTCCCCCTGTCCTCCTTTGTCGGATATTCCCCTCTCTACCGGTAGAGGGGGAGTCTGTGCAGGCATTGTGCGTATGGGAGGGGGTGAGTAAAAACGATGAAGGATGAGCTTTTAATAGTTATTGTGATTAAGGTTAGTCACCTTCGGGATATCTACTGAAAATAGAGATCTGGAACCTATGCCAAATTCAAATAATGTAAAAATAACAGAAGTCACTGAGCCTTCAGAGATTATTTTAGAATCGTTAAACAGGTTGTACCCACAGCTTTCTTCCTCATTTATCAGGCTTTCAATGAATGAGTTAAAGGAAATAATATCTTCAAATGAAACATCATTGTTTATTGCAATTGACTCATCCTCAGAAAATCAAATAGTAGGATCATTAGCCCTTGTTATTTTTCGTACCCCAATCGGACTTAATATAAGAATCGAAGATGTGGTTGTAGATAAAACAGTACGTGGAAAAGGAATTGGGAAAAAGCTTATGGTCCATGCAATTCAGTTTGCAAAAAAAAACGGAGCTAAAAGAATCGATCTCACTTCTAATCCAGCCAGAATATCAGCGAATCATCTGTATAAGACATTAGGATTTAAACTAAAAAATACAAATGTATACCGGCTTATTATTTAAAGTCGAAATGTCTAAAAGGTCGAAAAGTCAATTTATTTCATTGTGTCATCATACTCTTCCTGTTTTGTGCAACGCATGACCCAGGTCAGGTAAAAGCAACATCACCATCTCCATCCTGAAAAGATATTTTTTCTGCTTCGGGCAATATTTTAAAAAGTTCGGTTGTAGAAAAATAAGTTCTTACCATTTTCTTTTTAAAGACAAAACCGTATCTCTTTTTTAATAGTTGTTGTGCAAGCCGGGAATGAAAAACCGTAACATAATTTATTCTCTTTTTTAACATTAATGAAAAAATAATATCAGCCAACCTGCCATAGTGTTCTTCCAAACAATAACAGTATGGAATTGTTAATTTTTCCCCGATTATTATCATCATAATAAAAGCAATCATTATGTTCCTTTTATCAAACACTTTTAAAGCGATATTGGAGTAATTTCTGGCAACAGAGGAGAAGTAATATCTCCCTTTTATTTTGTTTTTTCCGTCATGTTCAATAATCCATGGATATTTGATTATCCATTCCAACTCCTCTTTGGACCTGCGGGTGGGTTCAGAATCATTACTTTTTGATATTAGTTGAACAATATCATTGTCAATTTGATCAACAAATTCAAGCTGCGATTCCTGAAGAGGATGGAAAGGTTGTTGGGCTATTATCCTTAAGTCATGAACAAAATTGAACATAAAATCAGATAAAAATAATAATGGTTTGATCTTTCTGAAGAAAATATGTTTTGGTGGAAGTAAAATGCCAAAAGAATTTCGGAGATGGGCCCTTATGCCTTGAATTTCCAAATACTTCAGGAACTTACCGCTTTTTTCATATACTGCTTTCGACTCAGGAGCATAATTAGTATACATTAGCTTCCCGTTCCATTCATTGTATGCATATTTAAACAATAAGGTAGCTATACCCTGTCGTCTCTTCTCCGGCAGAACCCAGTTACCGCTCAACCAACCAAATTTCACTTCTCTCTTTCCTGTATATAGCTTGTCAGGAAGAACAGTTCGATACCCGACAAGATTTTCATTCTCAAATGCCAGAAAAAGTACTATATCATCTTTATCAGCTCTGGGATTATGCAAGTAGGAGTTGGCACGTTGTGGACTTATTGGTATATCCGGCATTTGTTGAAACTTGTCCGATTCAATGTATTCCTTTAATCCCGATAATGGTATTTTCCTGACCTCTATCATCAGCGCCTTTTTATTTTGTTTTTTCCTACCGGAGCTTTTAATAAATAATAAAAGTATTCAAAAATCAATTTTGAGGCCAGAGACCAATTATGTTTTTCAACTGCTATCCTTTGCAAATGTTGTTGGTACGTATCAGTTTTTAAACCTGCAGTACCAACCGAAATATGAACTTGCGGATCAGTATTGCTGTATAATTTTTCAAAAAAAGCTCTGGTAACCCCATGATCAGTAAAGGGAAAAGAAAACAATCCATATGTAGTGTAAAATTTCTCTTTTACAATTTTGACGCTTTCCAGAGTCTGAGACAATTGTTCTTCAACCGGTATCTGCCAGTAACAAGGATGATCTAAACTATGGGCGCCAAAGGTAAATCCCTGATCGATCATTTTTTTTACCTGGGCAGTGGTCAGATAAGGCTTAATCTCCTCCAGGTAATAATCAAAATCTACCTCAAACAGTGCTGCAATATCTTTATATTTCCTCAGGTCACCGTAGCCTAACGATAAAATAGCATAACGAACTGATTTTGGACTATCTGATTTTATGTTCAGGATTTGACTCAGTTTTTTATGAACTGTTTTTGAGAATATATTCTTATAATACTTTTCAAGAAGGATACTGGACCTGTACCTGTAGAAAATATCTTTATTATCAAGAAATCCGGGATTCAAAAAAACCGTTGCCGGAATTCCCTTCGATATCAAAACGGGTCTGATAGTTTCATACACCTCTCTTAAACCATCATCAAAAGAGAGAATAAATTCATTCACTTTTATCTTTTGTGAGGTCTGAAGCCTGTTAATATAACAGTGCAAATCAACAGGCTGATAATGTTTCAGCAAAAAATCCAGATCTCTTATAAATTCCTTTTCTGACCTTACTTTATACAGGTGTTTTAAATGATCCGGCACATTGTCGGAGACAGCATGATAAAACGGAAGTATCAGTTTCTTACCTGAAACTTTAATAAGCAGTCTCAACAAGCCGGATCTCATAATTTAACGTATTGGAATATTAAAATTGTTTATTGATTTACTATAATTTATGTGTAAGTTCTACTTTTAAGCCACTTTAGCCCCCGTGGCAGGTTATTTATTATAAGCCGCGCATAATCTACAGGTACTGCACCAAAGCCAGAAAAGAATTGTTCAAGACCGGGAATCTCTGAACCTTCAAAATCAAGAATTTTGTCTTTCCCTTCGTTCTTCTTTATTATTTGATCAATTAAAAAAAACATAGCCCGGTTTTCTTTTCCGGTCTCAGATGATACTGAAAGCAAGTAGATCAACCGTTTACCCGAAAACAGAAAGAAAGCCGAAGCAACCAACTCATTTTTATCATCGTAAACCCCATAAATTTCTCCATATTGATGTTCTAATGAGTACATTATCAACTTTGAAAGGATACGACGATGATACGAGTGTAAATGAAGATTCAGGTTTTGCCATTTTAATTTTAATATATCCTCAGCATTGGTAATTTTTTTTAGAAACAATGTTTTTTCACAAGCTTTGCGGATATTTCTTTTATTGTTTGCTGAATATTTATTATAAAGTTTATCGTACCCCTGGTTCAGGCAGATTTGATAATTTAACCGCTTTTCCGTCCTGATTCCGGGAAGCTTAAAGGTATTCCTGTAATTTAAATTAATATCCACATATTTAAACCTTTCAGGAATAGCCTTTATAAACAGTAAAATTTTTTCGGCAGTAAGATTTTTTTTTGAAAAAACGCCAAGCTGTTGGGCAAAGAATGGTTGAGCCAGGTAAGTAATTCCATATTTTCGTTTGCCGGTTAATGGTAAAACAGAAGTGTAATCATTTTCCACCAGAGCTTCCCAATGGGGAGATACAAAATCAAGGTACCATGAGGTCCCATACACTAGCGAATTAACGCTACGTTCAATGCATAAATCCCATTTTTTCTTATCAATTTGTTTATGTTTTAAATACCTGATCATTTTTATATTTATCGTTACAGCCGACCCAGCTTGACGACACCAGTCATTCGAGCGGGATTACAGGTTGTCAATGCCTGAATATAGTTGGCGTATAACGTCCAACGGTTTAAAAAGTTAACGGCTTGGATATGAGCAGAGCGGGCTTTATTGCACCAATCTTTCAAGCTACTCCGATC
>JAUWMO010000244.1 GCA_030613125.1 Bacteroidota bacterium
CGATATGCAATTATTTTTCAGTACAGTCTCATGAAAAAAACGTACGCTTTTGATACATTACAAGTTCAGTATCGTACACTACTTAATGTTTCTAAGGTAAAAATTGTTTTAGGTATGAAGAGTTTACAGGAGTCAAAAATAATATGTATTATAATATGTATTATAATACGTATTTTAATACGTATTTAAATATTTGCAACAAAAAGATATACAGGCATATAACGCCAGTATAAGTTATTTATATAATACTTATTAATATAATTATAAATAATGGAACCTTTTTTAATCATTTTCGTAAAAACCTAATACGGTGTATATAATATTATATGAAGAATTTTGTGAAAATACTGATTGCTGTTTTGATATTTCTTTTTGCATCTGCCTGTGCTACAACCAAAAACCCACGAAAAAAGAAAAAGACCGTAATTCATGTTGAAACCACCCATCTCGGGAAAAACAAATACTTCTTCTCAAAGAAATACCAGAAAAGCCTGAATAAACGAGCAACCAAGAACCGGCGCAGGAATAAAAGACGTTAATTCAATGAGACTCAAATTTCATGTACGAAGTACCTTGAAATTTGTAAATCGAATTGATCCCGAAAAGACGGAGTCTTATTCGGGATCTCATGGGGTTATACCCTCCAGCTATCTCCTTTCCTGTTTTGTGCAATGGGGCACTCAAAAGTAACTCAAAATAATTTTAATTTCGACTGTTTGACGGTTTTAATGACCCTATGAAATATTCAACAAGTTGAATTTCACAGGGTAAACCATTGAATTACTATTGAATTACCATTGAATTACTATTAAATGACCCTATGAAATATATTAACCTTTCGACACTTAGACTTTTGACCTTTCAGACTTTCGACTTTTACTTCACCTAAATAGAGTCTGTCTATAAAGTCAGTGTTTAGTTCAGAAAGTTTGCTATCAAGGCTTGCGTAGCCCGAAAAATGTGAGTTTACTACTGTAAATGACCATTTTGAGGGCAAGCATAACGCAGATAGCGGACTTTATGGACAAACACTAAATAGGCATGCCAAACCCAAAAAAGAATCCATGAGTTCCTATTGAAGTAAAAGCGTATTCAAATCGTAAAACCAGGTCATAATAGCTTACAAAATCAAGTCCCAGACCCCAGCTAAAGAGCATTTTGTTATTGTACGGATTATTTGTGGTGTAGTCATTCCACACATATCCTGCATCGGAGAAGAAATTCAGATAAAAGGCATATTGAATATTTTTGAATTTACTCTCTTCTTTTCCTTTTTTAGCCCCCTTAACCCTGGGCGCTACCAGCTCATACTTTATATTGGCCCGGAAATATACCATTTCATCTCCTTTCAGGGTATAATAATCAAACCCCCGTATAAAATTGCCATCGGAATTTAAACTTTGCTGATAGTAATACGGAGCATTTACACTTGATGACTTTACAGCTTTTACCATCTCAGCAACAAAGAATTTTTTACTAAGTTTTTGATAAAAATGAAAGTCAATTCCATAATGAAAAAGATCAATATCGTGCGAAATAATACCCAATCCTTTTTTATCGATAAAAACCCTCATTAAGTTTCCTTTTAATGGATATGATTTACTGTTTCTTGAATCATAGTAATAATCAAGGTAGAGCGTTAATGTGCTGATACTTTGTTTTCCATCCGGAAAATATCTATCGGTCAGGCTAAACAGAGAATCGGAAATAGAAGCAAAATCAGCTCCAATATTAAGTGTTCCGTAGTTATATAATCCGGGTCTGAATGTAAATTTCGCATTAATTGTTACCTCTTTAAGACTATTTTTTTCATATATCATTAATCGTTCATTCTCTGCTGATCCATATTCAACATTTGATGAATTGCTATACACCGCGTTCATACGTAAACCTGTTTTCTGACCTTTTCCAATCCAGGGAATATAATACCCCAGGCCATATAAAGAAGATGAACCTCCATATACTGCCAGAGAAGCCTGGTGACTTAGTCCCCATAAGTTATTATGACTGGTAAAAATCCCCATGCTTACATCTGCAAAATCTGGATCCTTCAACCATTCGTTAAAGTTTGGTGCATCAATACGCACTACCGGGAACGCCCAGAAATACCATCGTTCATGTACCTTTATATGAAGCTTGTAATTATTGGTTTCTAATTGTTGTACGTAAATATCAACAGTTAAAAAAAGTTTTGTATTAACAATATTTTCACGGCTATACTTCAGTCTCATTACTATTTCACTGGAATCGGTACTAATAAACCGCTTACCTTGAACACCGAATTTCAAATCCTTTTGAAAAGTTGCAAGGCTATCCCCAATGCTAAAGTCGAGTTCCCGGATAATAATTCTATCCCTGGTCCTCTTGTTTCCCTCAACCGATGCTTCTTTTATATGTATATAGGAGTAATCAAATTGTGAGGGTAAATGTATTTCTCCATCTTGATTTTGAGAGAATGACCTGTTAGCTCCGATGATCAATACGGCAAAAATTAAAACTTTGAAAATAAAGGGCTTGTTTAAGAGAATTTCATAATTGGAAATCATATTATCAGAAATTATGATCTAAAATTTATTGTTTTACCTTTTAGAAAAGTTTTTAAAAAATTATATCTCTGGTTTTATCTGCCTGAAGTCAAACTTATTGTTATTTTCGAAAAAATCCAAAATCTGAGTCTCATAAAGATATGATAAATATGGTTCATCCGGAAAATAAATAGGTGTCGGGTGGAAAGGTGGAAAGATGGGAAGAAAAAACATTAATAGAGGATTTAAACAATTAATAAAATCTTTACAAAAAAAAATGAAGGAGGGTAATTGGGCTGATATATTCTAACAACTCAAACTGGATTAATTATGAATTTTATGTCAAAAGTCAGAGGTCAAATGTTGAGTCCCCTCCGAAAAGTAAGAAATTAAGAAATGCCACAAAAACACCAAAGCACAAAATTTCACAAAATAATGAAAATAAAATATCGAAGCATAAGCCCTGAAAGGGCAGGAGATATTAGCCTAGGGCAACGCCCTGGGTATGGGAGTGTGTAAAATAGCGGTGCAAGATGAATGACTTTCAGTACACGGATTTATGCTGCGCCGCAAGGTCGGGAAGTTAATAGCGCCACATTTTATTTTAATAAATCAGTTGTCATAAACAATACTATTAAGCATATGAGCAAATTAAATACTAAAATTTTTCAAAGTAATAAAATCGATGATAACTATCGGGAGGCGGGCAACATTCCAACCTTCCAATATTCCAACCTTCCGCCAAAGGCGTACCTTCGGCACAATATTCCTACACATGATCCTGAAGAACCATATATATTTTGAGTCAAACTATGATATGGTTGGATATAAAATTGTTCTCTTGTCTATTCAATTGATTTAGTAACCAAAATTGCTTAAATTTACTTCAACTACTCATTTATGTTTTGTCAATACCTGAAGAGATGAAACAAAAAGCCTTTATCAAAAAATTAATTTCGAATCCGATAATTCAAACAATTTTTATCTACGTGAGTGGTGGGTGGATTGCACTTGAGTTAACTGATTACATCATTAACAAATATGGTTTGAATGAAAAGATCAGCGATATACTACCAATAATTCTTCTTATAGGCTTACCTGTTGCCATATTCCTCGCATGGTATTTCAGCAGGGAAAAGGAGGAGGGTGAAGAGAAAGTAGTTGATGCAGCTATCGATAGAAAATCGCAGAGAATATTTAATGTCCTACAGAAGAAATCATGGTTTTCGATTCCGGGAACAGGGGTGCTTATTTTGCTTTTGGTTTATGCTATAAGATTTGTGCACCGGCAGGTGAAGATAAAATGGGCTACAGAGCAGGTCATCCCGGAAATGAAATATTATTTATACGAATTAGACTATGTTACGGCATTTCAACTTCGTCAAAAAGCCAAGAAATATATATCCGATGATCCTGCATTTATTGACTTGGATTCTAAAATAACAGCCATTTTTACCGTTATGACTGATCCGGAAGGTGCTGATGTATATTATAAAGCTTATCCTGATGTTGAAGGGGAATGGATCTTACTTGGAACAACTCCTTTTATCAACATAGAAATGCCGACCATGACCTTATACCGCTGGAAATTTGAAAAGCAGGGATATGAGGTAGTTTATGCCGCAGCACCCTCACATATGGATACTTTATTCCGGACACTGCACAAAACAGGGATAATACACGACGGGATGGTATATGTTGAGGGAATATATGGTGAAACTACACGTAATTTTTTTTCAAAGGAAAAACACGGGTTTTTTATAGACAGGTATGAAGTAACCAACCAACAGTATAAAGAATTCATTGATCAGGGGGGTTATCAGAACCCCGAATACTGGCAAAATGAATTCATATTAAACAATGATACACTCACTTTTGAAGGGGCTATGATCCATTTTAAAGATGCCACCGTCAGACCCGGTCCTGCAACCTGGGAAGCAGGAGATTATCCTGAGGGGCGGGCTGATCATCCTGTGGGAGGAATCAGCTCGTATGAAGCAGCAGCATATGCAGTTTATGCAGGAAAAAGCCTTCCGACACACTGGCACTGGCGGAGTGCCGCCGGTCTTCAAATAGAGCAATATAAACATTTTGTCGGATCAAATCTGATCCCCTTAAGCAATATGGGAGGATTGGGCCCGGAGCCAGTGGGAAGTAATGCGGGGATCAGTTGTTTCGGTGCCAATGATATGGCCGGAAATGTCAAGGAGTGGTGCTGGAATAAGTCTCCAATGGGACGGATCATCCTTGGAGGAGCCTGGAATGATGTGAGCTATATGTCAACGAATTGGAGCCAATTATCTGCTTTTGACCGCTCTTTAAGAAATGGATTTCGCTGTGCTGTTTATCCTGACAGGGATAGCATTCCTGAACACGCTTTTCTGCCGGTCGAATTACAGACTCAGCGAGATTATAATTTTGAAGAACCGGTATCGGAAACCGAATTTCAGTTCTATAAAAAGCAGTTCCTTTACGATAAGACCGACCTGAATAGTCGAATTGAAGAGAGGGATGAAACACCTGCTAACTGGATCATTGAAAAAGTATCCTTTGATGCCGCGTATGAACAGGAGCGGATGATCGTATATCTTTTCCTGCCAAAGGAATCGGTTCCGCCATTCCAGACAATAATCTTTTTCCCGGGCTCATATGCTCAGCATATGACATCTATTTTTTCTGATAGTAGGCTCATAAATCGGAGCCTTGATTATATTATTAAAAATGGAAGGGCAGTTATGTATCCAATATATACGGGGACATATGAAAGAAAAGATGGATCATGTAATCCAAGTCCACCATATCAAAGTCATCAGTTCACTGAATGCCAGGTTAAATGGGTAAAAGATTTCAGCAGGTCTATTGACTATCTTGAGACCCG
>JAUWMO010000007.1 GCA_030613125.1 Bacteroidota bacterium
TCCACCCCCCTGCCTTCGCCGAAACGGCTACGTGCAGGCAGGCTTTAAATTCCCCCGCCAGCGGGGGATACATTTATGTGTAAATTATCTGGGCTACTGTTGTGGGATGGCCTTGTAGATCGATCCTCCCGGATCGATTAACGAACCGGGAGGTTCGTTATACTTTTCCGACGCTGCCAGGACCTTTGGACTTTGGCCTGCATAGTGTAATAATTTTCCAGCGTCCCTGAGATCTGGAAGTGTTATGATAAATATTATCTTTTTCATTTATATTTTGTAAATTTGAAATAATCAACAAATTGTCATGTGAACGAAAAAGTAAAGTATTGGATTGACTTGTCAGATTATGACCTGGAAACTGCTGAGGCCATGTTAATAGGTAAAAGGTTTCTGTATGTAGGATTTATGTGTCATCAGTCTGTTGAGAAAATCCTTAAAGCATATTATTCATTTGTGATTAATGACGTGCCCCCTCACTCTCATAGCCTGGCTTACCTTTCAGAAAAATGTACTATCTATGATGAGTTTTCAAATACACAGAAAGATTTTATTGACCAATTAGAACCTTTGAATATTGAAGCCCGATACCCTTCTGATAAAGAACAGCTACTAAAAAGCTTAACTGAGGTAAAATGTACTGAGCTATTAGATAAAACAAGAAATTTGACAGAATGGATAAAAAAGAGATTATAAATAAAATTCAATTATATTCCAGGCTGCTACAGCAGCATTTTGATTTAGACAGCGTTTTTCTGTTTGGATCTTATGCTAAAGGTGAGCCAGGGGAAGACAGTGATATTGATGTAGCAGTAGTTGTTGATAAAATACAAGGAGATTATTTTTCCTATGTTCCTTTACTTTGGAAACTCAGGAGACAGGTTGATGTCCGGATTGAACCAATTCTGTTTGAGAAAGATCATGATCCAAGTGGCTTTCTTAGTGAAATAAAAAGAACGGGAATACAAATAAATATCCCATAATATCAGCGATTTCATAGCGAAAGCACTAAAATTCACAAAAAGCTTAACCGCCTTATTTAATTTGAATTAGAAATCCACCTTCTTAGAGGGTGAATTTTACTTATCTACTGATCACACCCGACCCTATTACCTCATCCTTATCATACCATGCTGCAAACTGCCCGGGAGTGATCCCTCTCTGGAGTTTGTCAAATACAATATAGATTCCGTTTTTACGGGCATATAGTCTGGCTTCCTGTAATGGCTGACGGTAACGGATACGGACCAGCATATCCCAAATCTCTCCGGGTTTCATTTTCAGATCTTTCCTGATCCAGTGATCTTCACCCCGGGGGATGAACAGACCTTTACGATTCAACCCGGGGTGATCATGGCCCTGCCCAACATATAATATATTATCAGAAATATCAATATGGATAACGAATAACGGTTCCGGTTTTCCGCCAATGTTCAAACCTTTGCGTTGCCCTATAGTAAAAAAGTGGGCTCCGTTATGTTCTCCGATTTTAATACCATTTTCCCGACGGTAGTGATTTGGTGTAACCAGGTTCTTTAGTTCCTTATCTGTTATTGAGCCGGTTGGAAGCCCTTCCTTCCGGATTTTCCATTTTTGTGTATCCTTAGGAATTTCAATAATATCACCTTTCCGGGCTTCCAGTTTCTGTTGCAGGAAAACAGGCAGGTCCACCTTACCTACAAAGCAGATACCCTGGGAATCTTTACGTGTGGCAGTGGCCAGGCCCAGGTCTTCAGCAATTTTTCTCACTTCAGGCTTATCAATCTCTCCTAATGGAAACAAGGCCATTCCCAACTGCCTTTGTGAAAGCTGACAAAGAAAATAACTCTGGTCTTTGTTCTGATCTTTCCCGGAAAGAAGACGATAGTAAGAATTTTTTTCATTACTTATTTTTTCTATTCTGGAATAATGTCCTGTTGCCACTTTCCAGGCTCCAAGTTTTTGAGCTTCCTCCACAAAAAGGTCAAATTTTATCTCGCGGTTGCATAATACATCAGGATTGGGAGTCCTGCCTTTCTCGTACTCACTGAACATGTAATCTACTACTTTTTTACGATAGGAAGTGCTCAGATCAACGGTGTGAAAGGGAATATCAAGTTTTTTAGCAACCATTTCTGCAAAAAGTATATCTTCATCCCAGGGACAGTCACCCTTTAATACACCTGTTGTGTCATGCCAGTTTTTCATGAATAAAGCAATCACATCATACCCCTGTTTTTTCAACAGGTATGCTGCCACGCTGCTATCTACCCCGCCCGATAAACCAATAACTACTTTTTTCATTACTACGCTGAGTTGAGACTGTAAAATTAGGAAAAATCATGTAGATCGACTCTCTTGAGTCGATTGTGCTTCACAGAAGCACTCAATGACGTAATTATTAGTTTTTAGTAATTTGCTATAATCCCTTCCTTTTGACACTTCCAGGACCTTCGGACTCTGGAAGGTCTTACCCCAAGCTACACGCTACACGCCCTTCGCCTTGTGCCTTACGCCCTCCGCCTTTACGCTCACTCGCATAACCAGTTCAACAGTTAAACAATTAAACAGTTAAACAGTTAAACAATCGTCAATCGTCAATTCATTCATCCTTCACAATCGTTAACCGTTATATGTTAGCCCCACGCCATACGCCTTGAGCCCTGCGCCTTCAATCCACAATCCACAATCCACAATTTCACCATTCACCATTCACTATTCACTATTTACTATCTGATCTTAATTTCCTTACCTGTTCACCGGTTTGCCACAATTCCGATTCCCTCATTTCTTTTAATTCAGCTTCCAGTTCACTTTTATAGTTGGTGCTGCCGGTCCTTTCAAGTACAATTCTGGTTTCATTTCCTGTTTTCACACTTTCATACAGCTCATTAAAAACCGGCAATACTGCTTCACGGAATTTATGTCTCCAGTCTAATGCCCCTCTTTGTGCTGTTGCACTGCAATTGGCATACATCCAATCCATGCCGTTTTCATCAACCAACCTTATTAAGCTTTGTGTCAACTCTTCAACAGTTTCATTAAAAGCTTCGCTTGGACTATGACCATTTTCACGCAGTATTTTATACTGAGCTTCCATAATCCCTGCAATTGCACCCATCAGAACTCCTCTTTCTCCGGTAAGGTCGCTATACACTTCATTCTGAAAAGTAGTAGGAAACAGATAACCGGATCCTATGGCGATTCCTACTGCCAATGTTCTGTCAACTGCCCGTCCCGTGAAATCCTGATACACAGCATAGCTAGAGTTTATACCACTGCCAGCCAGGAAATTCCTGCGAACACTAGTCCCTGAGCCTTTTGGTGCCACAAGGATAACATCCACATTATCAGGAGGGACTACTCCAGTTTGCTCACTATAAGTAATCGAAAAACCATGCGAGAAATACAGTGCGTCTCCCTCATTCAGGTGTTGTTTTAATATGGGCCATACGGCTCGTTGAGCAGCATCTGACACGAGATACTGAATAATTGTTGCTTTTTGGGCTGCTTCTGCTATTGGAAAAAGAGTTTCCCCGGGCTTCCAGCCATCTTTTACTGCCCGGTCCCAATCCTCTTTAAAGTCAGGTGACTGGCCAATAATCACATTGAACCCATTATCCCTCATATTCAAAGATTGCGCAGGGCCTTGAACACCATAACCTATAACAGCGATTGCTTCATTTTTTAAGACCTCATGTGCTTTTTTGACAGGAAATTCATCACGGGTTACTACATTCTCTACTACACCTCCAAAATTAATCTTTGCCATAATTTTTTAATAAATGTTAATAATTATCGAATAGTAATTTTGTTTCTTCTATCTGAAAATATTTATGTTCGTTTCAAAGAATTAGTTGTTATTTGCCTCCTCCATCTCTTTGAGATATGCGATCAACTCTTTTGTTTGCTTTGTAATAGCTACCCTTCCTGACCGGACAAATTGTAAAACCCCGTATGGGTCAAGTTTATTCAGCAGATCAGTCGTATCCTGTTTGTGACCTGTTTTTTCAATAACCACATATTCCGGTGTAATTTCAAGGAACCGGGCATTTGATGAACGAACTATAAATTCAATCTTGTCACTTTTCATTAACTCAGTTGTTCGTACTTTATACAAGGCTATTTCCTGATAAATAATTTCATTGTTTGTGTGTACAAATACTTTCAGAACATCAATTAGTTTTTCCAGTTGTCGTTGTACTTTATCAATCAGATCTTCTGTTGTATTGACTACAATGGTTAATTTATGAATACCCTTAACAGCAGATTCAGAGGCGGTTATGCTTTCGATGTTAATTTGTCTTCTTGTAAAAATTATAGTAACCTGGTTAAGAATACCAATATGATGTTCGGTAAATAGTGAGATAGTAAATTCTCTTTTCATACTTTGCATTTTTATTGATTGCCGATTGCCGACTGTTGACTGCCCGCCCGAACGTGCCGTTCGGTACGGGCGGGCCGACTGATTAGTTACGTATTTTCTAATTAATTATCATAGATCTTTATTAACAGGCTAACAAAGCTTAACCTCAGAAACTGACGAACCTGGTTCTATCATAGGGAAAATGTTCCCTTCTTTTTCTACCATTATTTCTAGCAGGTAGGGTTTTTCGGAGGAAAGCATTTCATCAACAGAACTCCCAAGGTTTTCCCGTTCTTTAATCCGCCTTGCACTAATGTCAAAACCTTCTGCAATTTTGACGAAATCAGGATTAACAAGTTCAGTTGATGCATACCTTTTATCAAAAAACATATCCTGCCATTGCCGGACCATACCTAGAAAATTATTGTTCAGAATGATTATCTTCACTGGAAGTTTATATTGAAGGATAGTTCCCAGCTCCTGTATTGTCATCTGAAAACCTCCATCTCCAATAAACGCAATAACCGGAACATTGGGTTTACCCACTTTTGCACCTACAGCAGCTGGCAAACCGAAGCCCATGGTTCCCATTCCACCGGAGGTAACCAGGCTGTTAGGATTTTTAAACTTATAATATCTTGCAGTTGCCATCTGATGTTGGCCTACATCAGTTATAATGATGGCTTCTCCCTGTGTTTTTTCAGAAATAAGACTAACTATTTCACCCATTTTTATATTTCCCCGGGATGGATAACATTCCCGTTTTATAACTTTATCGGTTTCAGTTTTAAAACATGACTTGAATTCAGAAAGCCACTCAGGATAGGAGTTAGCTTTCACCTGATCAATAAGTGCTTTGAGAACTTCTTTGGCATCACCGTGTATTTCAATATCGACTTCTACAATTTTGTTTAATTCAGATCTGTCAATTTCAATATGGATAATGTTGGCTTTTATTGCATATCTTTTAAGATCTCCCGTAACCCTGTCATCGAACCGCATTCCAATAGCAATCAGCAAATCAGCTTCATTTGTTTTGACATTAGGGCCATAGTTGCCATGCATTCCCAGTAATCCGGTATATAGTGGATGTCTGGTAGGAAATGCAGATAATCCCAATAGAGTTGACGCCACAGGAATACCTGTTTTTTCAACAAAGGCTATCAGCTCTTTCTCGGCCTTTGATAACAGAATACCATGACCTGCCAGAATTAATGGTTTTCTGGCATGATTGATAAGAATTGCTGCTGATTCAATATCAGTAGGGTTCAGGGGAATATTTGGATTATAGCTTCTGAGGCTGGTACATTTCTGATAGTTGAAAGTTAATGTTTGAATTTGAGCATCCTTGGTAATATCGATCAAAACCGGACCGGGCCGGCCAGAACCTGCAATATAAAAGGCTTTTGAAATAATTTTAGGGATATCTTCAGCTTGTTTGATCTGGTAATTCCATTTGGTAACCGGCATTGATATTCCCAGAATGTCAGTCTCCTGGAAAGCATCTGATCCTATCAGGTTTGAGAATACCTGAGCAGTTATGAAAACCACAGGAACAGAATCAAGAAAAGCATTGGCAATACCAGTTACCAGGTTTGTAGCTCCTGGTCCGGAAGTAGCAAAACATACTCCGGTTTTTCCTGTAACCATTGCATATGCCTGAGCTGCATGTGCTGCACCTTGCTCATGTCGTGTCAGTATATGATTCAGTTTGTCTTCAATATCATATAATTCATTATAAATTGGCATAATAGCGCCTCCCGGGTAACCAAAAATGGTTTCTACTTCTTCCTCGATGAGGGAATAGAGCAGTGCCTTTGCCCCAGTGATCTTTTCTTTTTTTCTTGTCTTTGCCATGTTATCCTGTTTTTGGCCAGTGGTTATTAATTAAATGATTAAATCTTTATATTTCTCTAACAGCACCCTTATTTGCCGAAGTAACCATTTGTGCATAAGCTTTTAAAGCAGCAGAAATATGACGATCCCGGTTTTTGGGTTTAAAAGCCATTGTACCTTTTTTTTCTTCCTTATTCAATCTCTCTGAAATTTCTTCGTCAGTTAGTTTAACATTAATCATTCTTTGTTCTATGTTAATTTCTATTACATCATTATTTTGAACCAGTGAAAGTTCTCCGCCGGCAGCAGCTTCAGGTGATATATGGCCAATGGAAAGACCGGATGTTCCGCCTGAAAACCTGCCATCAGTAATCAGGGCACACTTTTTATCTAAATTCCGCGACTTAAGGTATGAAGTTGGGTAGAGCATTTCCTGCATTCCTGGCCCCCCTTTTGGTCCTTCATACCTTATCACAACTGCATCACCCGCCTTGACTTCACCGTTTAAAATACCATCACAAGCTGTATCCTGTGACTCATAGATCCTTGCTTCACCACGGAAATAAAAAAGGGAAGGATCAACACCCGCAGTCTTCACAATGCATCCATCTCTGGCAATGTTACCATACAGAACAGCAAGTCCTCCATCCTGATTGTAAGCGTTTTTAATATCCCTGATGCAACCCTTTTTCCGATCTGTGTCAAGGTTACTATAAAGCTTATCCTGGGAACCCATTTCAAGACTTCTTACATTTCCTGGTGCACTTCTGAAAATACTAATTGCTTCACTTGTAACTGTTTTCCTTTGAATATCAAATGCATTGATAGCATCTTTAAGGTTTGGAAAATCAATTCTTCCAACCGAAGTGTGGATAAGCCCTCCCTTTTCAAGTTCTCCCATAATTGACAGGATCCCACCGGCTCTGTTTACATCCTGAACATGGTAACCTGAGCTGGGTGCTACTTTGCATAATGTTGGGACCTGTCTGGATAACCTGTCAATGTCTGTCATACCGAAATCAACCTCAGCTTCATGAGCAATGGCCAGCAAATGTAATACTGTATTTGTTGAGCCTCCCATGGCAATATCCAGAGACATAGCATTAAGAAATGCCTCCCTTGTTGCAATTGACCGTGGTAAGACGGATTTATCACCATCTCTATAATACCGGTAAGTTAATTCAACAATCAGGCCAGCAGCATGTTCAAACAACCTTAACCGGTTTTTGTGGGTAGCAATAATGGTTCCATTTCCGGGAAAAGCAAGGCCGAGGGCTTCATTAAGGCAGTTCATGGAATTCGCAGTAAACATACCTGAGCAGGAACCGCAAGTTGGACAGGCAGCCTTTTCAATCTCATTTAAAAAAGAATCACTCACTGATGGATCTCCGGCCAGGACCATTGCATCAATAAGGTCATAATGTTTGTCATTAACAATTCCGGCTTCCATTGGACCTCCACTTACAAAAACAGTTGGAATATTCAGTCGCATGCCTGCCATTAACATTCCAGGTGTTATTTTGTCGCAATTACTAATGCAAACCATAGCATCCACTTTATGTGCATTGCAAACATATTCAACACTATCTGCTATAAGATCCCGGGAGGGCAGAGAATACAACATGCCGTCATGGCCCATAGCAATACCATCATCAATGGCGATAGTATTGAATTCAGCCGCAAAACAACCCAGTTCTTCAATCTTGTTTTTTACTAATTGACCTATTTTATGAAGATGGACATGTCCTGGAACAAATTGGCTGAATGAATTAACGACAGCAATAACCGGTTTGCCAAAATGTTCTTCTTTCATACCATTGGCTCTCCAAAGACTTCGGGCGCCGGCCATTTTTCTTCCTTTCGTGGAAACTGAACTTCGTAATGCGATCTTCATAAGTCTGTTTCTCAAATAAAAAAAGCTTCCCGGTACACCCGGGAAGCTATATAAGTATTTTTATCACATATCTTTCCCGGACTCACCTGAGCAAAGCAAGAATGAGTATATAAGAAATAATAATAGATAAATAATTTTGTATCAATCCCTGAAATTTGAGTTGTAAAAGTAATGCTTATTTTCTTTTTGCAAAAATTTGATCAAAAAAAATGTTTTTTATCTAAATTTATTACCTGCTTGCCAAAATTCCTGTCAATTCTAAGGCAATGGATATTCAATGATGGCATTGTTATGCAGAGTGAATATATTTGTTTTCTGATTGTTTCGTTGTTGGATATATTTTCTATATATGTCTCCGTATGCTATTCTTTCCCTGACAACTTCATTAAATTTTCCGGTCAGGCCCAGAACCAGTTCTGATATTTCCCTGACAGCATAATCACCCCCCTGCTGGCCGGTGATATAATCACAATATTTGTTTTGCAAAACATATTGTTTAAAAAGAGGAGATGCATTTCGGTTTACCAAAAAACGAACTCCGCATTCAGAGGCAAGGGGAAGATCCAGAATGTCATCGAAATAAAAAGCTACCTCCCGGGCTTTTATATTGAAGATTTTTAATAAATGGCTTAAAGCCTTTGCTTTATCAGTAACCTTAATATAAACATGATCTAAGTGCTCCCGTAAAGCTAAATGAATTGCAGAAGGATTTTTCTGGCCCGATACAATAGCTGTAACAGGAAGTTCATGTTTATGCTCCAGCCAAAAGCCGAACCTTAACATATTCATACCCATTGAATCAGCTTCAGCATAAGTGCCATTTTCTCCTTCACCTTTAATACCAGGATTAAACACCCCATCCCAATCATAAATAATGGCTTTGACGGAGGATAATTTTTCTTTAATTACTGAAGGGGAAGAGACAAATTTCCCTCCTAGTCCTTCAAAGATTTTTTGAATTTTGTTTTCCATTTATATATCCTGAATGTCAAGCAACCCTATAGGTTTACCATTTTCAGTAACCAACAAATTATCGACTTTATGCATTTTGAACAAGTCATTAGCCTTAAATAATAACTCATCACTTTCAACTGATAAGGGTATATTGTATTCTAAATCTGACATCTTATATTTCAAAACATCCCTTCCTTCTTTTTGCAAAAGTCTTCTTAAATCACCATCTGTGAAAACTCCGCGTGTTTCATTTTTGCCATTTACGATGATGATACATCCGAACCCGTATTCCGACATCTTTACCAGTGCCTCCTGTAGATCAGTGTCGGCAGTGACAATTGGATTGATACTACTCATGGTGTCCTTTACTTTAACAGTCATAAGCCTGGTGTGTTCATAAAACTGTTCTGTACCTATTGTTGTGAAATTATTTTCGGTCATTTGCCTTAATATCTTGTAGGGTACGGTTATGTTATGAGCACCAATATTGATGGCATTTCTTACATGTTCAATATTGCGGATGGATGAAAACATAATTTTTGTGTCATAACCATAGTAGTTTACAGCGTTCACACATTGTTCTACCAGGCTAATGGCATCGTGTCCCTGGTCCTGTAACCTGCCAACCAAAGGACAAACATAGGTGGCACCTGCATGCATTGCCATATAAGCCTGCTGAAGAGTATAAACCAGATGTACATTGACCAGAATATCTTCATTTCTAAGCATTTTACATGCCTTAATACCCTCCATCGAAATAGGTATTTTAAAAACGGATGTATTCTTATCAAGTCCCAGATCAAGCAACCTGTGTGCCTCTTTATGAACTTCTTCAGCTGTTTTGCCCAAAGCTTCAACCATCAGGACCGGAACCATTTTAGCTAATTTCAATATTAATCCGTCAATATCTGTAACACCATGCCGGTGCATGAAACTTGGTGTTGTTGTAAGGCCGTCAAGAAGGCCAAATCTAAAGGCTTTTTCAATCTCATTTATGTCTGCACTGTCAAGATAAAGTTCCATTATTCTGATTTTTTTTACTGTTTAGTTCGTAAGTATTTATTATTCATTCCTGTACTTAACTTCAAGTTCATGAAATTCAATAAGCGGTTTTAAAAATTCTTCAAGATCAAAGACACAGATCTGGCTGGCTGCATCACATAAAGCCTTTTCCGGTTCGGGATGTGCTTCAACGAATATGCCGTCTATACCTGCAGCAACACCCGCTCTTGATAAAACTGGCAGATATTTCCTTGCACCGCCTTTTGGGTCTGCACTTGGTATCCCATATTTACGTATAGAATGGGTAATATCAAATACAACAGGAAAACCTATTTTCCCTAATTCGTAGAAACTACGTGGATCAACAATCAGATCATTATATCCGAAAGTATAACCACGCTCGGTAAGTATAATTTGGTCATTGCCTGATTCAACAGCTTTCAGGGCAGGTTTAATCATGTTCTCAGGCGCAATGAACTGACCGTGTTTCAGGTTAATGACTCTGCCGGTTTTTGCTGCTCTGATCACAATTTCCGATTGCATACACAAATAGGCCGGAATTTGTATCACATCAAGAACTTCTGCAGCAGGTTCTGCCTGTGCGGGATTATGAATATCCGATAATACCGGAAAACCAAAATCTCTCTTAATCTTCTGAAGAATTTTTAACCCATCATCTAATCCGGGGCCATGATAGAATTTCAAAGAACTTCTATTATCTTTTGTGAATGATGATTTGTAAATAACTGGAATATTTAGCTTCTCAGAGATATTCTTAAGATTCTCTGCAGTATTCATCATTACCGACTCTTCTTCTATCACGCAAGGTCCCGATATTAAAAACAGTTGATCAGAGCCGCATTCAATATCTCCAACCTTTACAATTTTCTTCTCCATAACATGATTCACATTACATTCTGTAATACAACTCCTTGATCATATCCAAACTGACTTTTTCCTTCCAGTTTTTACCAATAGCATGATCCCACATGTGGCTTAATGCATACGCTATTTCAGCCATTTTTGTAACCTGCTCCGCACTCCAGTCCTTTGCCAGATTCAAAGGTATGTCAATATGATGTTTTTCAACCATTTGCTTAAATTCTTTCACTCCCTGAGGGTAATAATCAGCCAATTGATTAAAAGTTATACAGTTTGCAATACCATGCCTGGTGCCAAAAACATAAGATAAGCCATAAGAAAGAGCATGGCAAATACCTACTTCTGAATAACTTAAGCTAAGACCACCAAATAACGAGGCAACCATCAGCTTTTCACTGTTTTTAATGTTCAGACCACTGTTTTTTCCCAGAAAAACCTGACGGCACAGAGTAATAGCCTGATCACCATAAGCTTTGCTGAAATCATTATATAACCTGCCCGATTCAGATTCAATACAGTGAATATAACAATCCATTCCCGTATAGAACCATTGGTTCTTTGGAACTGTCAGAGTCAGTTCCGGATCAAGCACCAACTGGTTAAATGGTGTCCATTCACATTTGAGGCCTAATTTTTTTTCTGGTCCGGTTAATACTGCAGTGGTTGAACACTCAGCGCCTGTTCCGGAGATAGTTGGGACCCCACAACTATAGACACCGGGTTTCCTGATCAGGTTCAATCCCTGGTAAAGTGTGGATGAACCCTTGTTTGTAACCATCAATGAAAGAGCTTTGGCAATATCCATAACACTTCCGCCGCCAATACCCACTATACCTGAAGGTAAACCTTTTCCCCCCAGGATTTCATCACGCAATTGATCTACCTGATCTGTTTTTGGTTCTTCGTGGCTTGCATCAATGAAATATACCAGGTCAGCTGTTTTTGCAGGGAGTTTTTCTGAAAGCTTTTTGTCTTCGAAATAATCATCGACCAGGAAAATGAAATAGTTTTTATTATCTGTTCTGATGGGTTTCAGAATATCATCCAATTGATTGAAACTTCCCGTACCGTAGACGATTTTATCAATGTTGCGTATGTTCTTGTACATCATTTATACCTTAGGCATTTACAACTTTTTGAATGGCCCCGATCATTTTATTGGCAAGAGCATCCAATTCGTCTTTATTCCATGTTGCCCTTATCCCCAGTGAAATTAATCTCCCTATTATTTCCTGAGATTTTGGCAAATCCAGATTGTTATAATCCTGGGGTGGACCAAAATGATGAATTGCCAGAGGTGCAGCAGAATTCAGGTTTTTCACGTGGTCCCATTGATTAATGAAATGATACATATTGGTGTACCAGTAGTTACATCCCTGGACACCATCTTTTGCAAACTCCTTCATTACATCACCTGCCATTTGGGAAGTTGGTAAAAAGAAATTCAGGAATGTTCCGGAATCTCCATCCGGGTCAGGCATTGGACGAAAGCTTAATTCGATTAACCTGCTCAGTTTATCTTTCATATATTGTTTATTTTCTTTCTTATTCCTGATGAGCATATCCAGTTTTCGCATTTGAGCCACACCAACTGCAGCATGTAATTCACTTATACGGTAGTTAAATCCCAGAACAGGATGATTTTCCATACCACGGTTATTTCCAATATGATCATGACCATGATCAGTAAAATTATCGGCTAACTTATAGGCCGTTTCATCATTTGTAATTAAAACCCCACCCTCACCGGCAGTTGCTATCTTAAAAAAGTCAAAAGAAAATGCTCCGGTCAAGCCAAAAAGTCCCACTGACTTGCCTTTATAAAATGCTCCAAGTGCCTGTCCTGCATCTTCAACCAGGATAAGGTTATGTTCTTTACAAACCCTGGTGACTGAATCCATATCAGCAGCTGCCCCAACCATGTGTACCAGTAATACTGCTTTGGTTTTGGGAGTGACTGCTTTCTTTATGCCTTCACTGCTAAGACAAAGGTTTTCATCAATTTCAGCGAAAACTGGTAATCCTCCTGCATATATAACAGCTTCTATGGTTGCAATATATGTAAATGGGGGAACAATCACCTCATCACCGTGACCAATTCCGGCGGCTGCCAGGGCAGTAGTAACAGCAGTTGAACCACTTGCAACAGCATGGGCAAACTTTGCTCCTGTGAATTTTCTTACTTCCTTTTCGAGATCTCTGGCTTTCCAGTGTCCCTTCCTCATTTCTTCATGGTTATAACGAAACATGGCGCCTGTTTCAAGTACGTCCATGACTTCCTTTTTTTCTTCAGCCCCAAATACTTCCATTCCTGGCATTTTTCTAAGTTTTAAGGTTATTATTAGCGGCAAAAGTAATATTTTTATTAATAACCAAAACGTAATTTCAAAAATCAAATAATCTCCAAATTCGAAATTTCAATAACCAAACTTTTATTATTTGGATTTAATAATCACCTTTTACAACATCACAGATTGACATTTTCTTAATGGATGTTCCGATGATGAAAACATAGGATTTTACTCAAAGGTCTATTTGTAAGACAAACTACTAATATAGGAGAGATATGTTTGTAATACCTAAGGTCAATTAGAGATTAGTACCATTAATTTTCACTTCTGTCATATTTCTTCTAAAACGTCTTCTGAAGTAAGTATCAGGCTTAATATCCTGCTTATACGATCATGCCCCCATTTATTTAGTAAATCGATAACTTTAGCTTGTTTCGAAGTATCCGGAGTTTCTGATAAGATTTTCCTGAGTTCCTTAAGTTCTGATATTTTAAGTTCTTCTTCAAGAGGATTAAGAATACTATTAAAACTGACTGTCTCTTTTGTACTTTTTTTAGAACTATCTACGGTCCCAAGAGTTACAAGTTCCATAATAGCTGCTTCCAGTATAGCTTTACCAATTTTTTTGCAGGAATCAGCCTCTGAAGATTCTGCAAGGTTGTCTCTCATCGACCAGCTACTCAATTCATAATGTATTTTTTCTATTTTTTTTATTTTTAGATTACCTGGTCCAAATATACGTTCCAATAGCAATATTGTTCCTGTTTTCCAGGCTTCAAGATTAAAATTTTTATCTTCAAGTTTGGTTATCTGCTGTTGAAGAAGTTTGATCTCTATATTTTTCATTTCAGTATTGTCTTATCTTTTTTTATGGACGTACCAATCTCTTTTCTCATCTTATGAGTGACCTATAATCTTTTTAGCAATTTAATAAAAATTTATGTCTTTTTTAACTATTCCTGTTTTCTATCTTCTTTTTGGGTCATTCATTATGTAATCCGTCAGTTGAAGGATAGAAATCAGGTTAATTTATATAATCCTTTTTGATTCTGGCTGCCCCGCCTGTTCCGTTCCATCGGGGTTTTTTCGGGGGCTCGTCCATGTTATGAGAAAAAAAATCATATTTCCAAGACACTGATAAATAAACTTGTGGATTCATTGAAGTCGAGCATCGCATTGATCAACATTATCCGGTCAAAATCCTTAAGGTTTTCCTGATGGATCTGATTTTCTATGAGAATACCATTATTTACTAAAGCAGCCCTTTTGGTACCTTTTAGTAAAGGATATTCAGGAGTGAACCATTGTCCTTCTTTACGCAGGGCAATATTACTGTAAGATGTATCTGTAAGGTATCCGTTTCTTGTGATCAATATCTCATCATAACTATGATTGTCTGACAGGAGTTGTTTGAAGATATTACGGTTGGCATATTTGTAGGGATAAAAAATGTCAGCTTCAACCAGCTTAATTCTTCTGATTTTTTTCTTTTGGTATCTCTCAAAAGTTATTGATCTTATTTTCCTGTCATACAGTATCCGGCATTTTACGATCCCGTTTTTGAATTCACCTGGAATATCTATGCAGGTTTCAAGCAGAAAAGGATTTTTCAATCCGAATAATTCATATCTGGACCGATTCATCCGGTCATTATGAAAACTTATATTCTTTAGCTTTCCATCCTTAACTTTTATTGTTTCCAGTAATAGGCACATAGATTTTATCTATAAGTTCCTCATATTCTTTTCTTACATCACTGAAAGCGGTAATTCCTCCGCCGCTTTTGAAAATAAAACGACCTTCTGAGTTTTCAATATATCTTATCATTACAGCACTGTCGACGGATTCTCCGTCATAAAAACCAAATATACCAGTATAGAATCCTCTTTCGTAAGGTTCGGCGTCATTAATTATTTCAAGGGTTTTCTTTTTTGGTGCTCCACTTATCGATCCTGCAGGAAGTATCCTGAAGAAATTGTCTCCGAGAAAATCAAAGAAATCTTCAGGTATATTACCAACAACCTCAGAGCTGACTTGTAATAAATCCTTTTGATTTGTTTTCACCCTTTCAATGTACCTGTAGCGCTTCACATATACATTTTTTGAGATTATGCTGAGGTCATTCCTGATTAAATCAACTATAGTATTGTGTTCAGCAGTTTCTTTGGGATCATTAAGAATTGCCTCATGTGCATTATGAACTGCTGCATCGATTGTTCCTTTCATTGGAAATGAAGAAATTTTCCCATTCTCTATCCTGACAAAAGTTTCAGGTGAAAAAACAACAAGCTTTTCTTTGATCCATAATTTATATGGCGCATCAGAGTGAAAAAAGATTTGTTTCAGGTCAAGGTTCATTTCTAAAAATGCAGGAAAAGTTAAGTTTACCAAATAGGTATTCCCGTGTCTCAAATTATCCTTCACTATTTCAAATGCTTTTTTATAATGACTAAAGGCAACCGGAAACTTCTTGAAATCAATCCATTCAGGTAAATGAGGTTGAGTCTGATTTTGAATATTATTATTCCGGAATGTTTTAAAAAGTATTTTCGTTTTGTCTGTTTTCTGGTATTCAATAACCAGATTTGATTCTTGATCAAAGCTGATCACAAACAGAAATGGAAGTTTAACTCTTCCAAGTTGGTTCATTTTTTGAATAGCTGCCTGCCGGTTGAGCATTACTCTAAAAGATTTTATAATATTACAAAAGTAAAAATCTTTATGACCTTTTCTTCTTCTCCTTTAATAATGACATGATACCGGCCCTTTCTATATAATTTCATCAATAATTTTAATAAAATTAATTTATTTATGATCTATTATATCAAATATTATGAATATTATAATCATTTAATTATCTTTGAACTATGAAAACAAAAAACAGACAAAATAAAATACTGTCTCTCCTCAGGGCTATGCAAATGGAAGTTCAGGTAGACAAACTTTCAGAAATACTCGGGGTTTCACCTTTAACTATCAGAAGAGATTTAAAAGAACTTTCGGAAGAAAAAGCTATTATCCGAACACATGGTGGTTGTTTATTAGCAGGACGTGTGGCTCTTGAAAGCGAATATCATAAAAAAGTAGCTACAAACTTCGATTTAAAACAAAAAATTGGAAAAAAAGCTGCTAAAGAAATTAATCCGGGTGACGTTATTCTAATTGATGATGGCTCTACTACTTTTCATCTTGCAACCAATCTAGGTAACATCAATCCGTTAATCATATATACAAATTCACTGATCCTTGTAACGGAGTTAAGCAGATATCCAGATATAGCATTAAATATCCTGGGAGGGGTAATAAATCAGGAGAGCTATTCTGTCTCGGGTTCCATCACAGAAAAAATTTTAGAAAATATTCATTTTGACAAAGTGTTTATGGGCATAGATGCTTTGGATGAAAATGGTAAATGTTTTGTAAAAAGTGCTTCATCAGCCCGTTTAGCACAAATAATGTTAAGAAGCGGAAAAGAAAAAATACTATTAGGTGATCATACCAAAGTAAAAGCAGACTCGGGATTTTCGTATGGTAGTTTAAATGATTTTGATCAATGGATTACAACCTCCGGAATAGAAAAAAAGCAATTAGATCTGTATAAGAAGATGACAAAAGTATCCAATTTAAAATAACAGTATATGGCGAAGATTGAAACCAGACTAAACAATATTGCATTATCACTAAGCGATCTGGTTGGTAATGAATATATTGAAGCAGTTTGTAAAACAAAAGCATTTATTGAGAATAGAGATATTGGTGAATTTCTTGAAATAGCCCGGGAAAAAACAGAATTCTTTCCCAATCATTTTTCCACAAGAATCGACAAGCTTATCGATTATACCGGGAAACAAATCTGCAATAGTGTTTTTAAATCTTCACCGGGGGCCGGGACAAATGCTTTTAATGAGGCCACAAAAACAGAGATGGCTCCATTGTCTTCCTTTGGTTTCATTCGTGTGGGTGAAAACGGCAAGGCATATCTTACTGCAAAGAGTGAGCATTACCATGTACCCCTTGGTCATAGCTTTCCCGGATATAAACTCATTGAAAATGCAAGGAGGCTTGGCATCCCCAACGCTACACATAATAATACAAGAGGGCATATCACCCGCCTGCTTGAAACAGAGCTTATTCGCATTGTGAACGGACTTGAGAAAGAAAATAAGGAAGGACTAAATCAGGTGCTTAAATCTACCGATCCACATGTGATTAACAGGGTTCTTAATCTTGAAACCGGTAGCATTGCAGTAGAAGCAGCCCTGAAGATGATGTTGTCAAGGTTCTACAGGCTTGATATCACTTACCCAAAACCAAAATATTCCGGGAAAATACCTGTTTTTATTGTCATCGCCGATCACAATGGAGGAAAAGAAGCCAATTATCACGGGACAACTGTATTGGCTCAGATTTTAAGAGGGATGTGGCCCGACTTATATTCTGTTCTGGAAAAAAATAATATCTTCAATATTCAGCAGGTCAAAATAAATGATATTGATGATTTCATTGAAAAAACAAATAAGTTTGATTCTGGAAAATATAAAGTTGCTGGTTTCTTTCATGAAATTATCTTGATGAATTACGGGGGAATTAAACTTGATAATGATTATCTCCAGGATGCTTATAAAATATGCAGAAAGAGAGATATTCCTGTTATTGTTGATGAAATACAATCCTGTCTCTGGTCACCTGATTTTTTTATGTTTATAGAGTACGGACTCAACCCCGATTTTGTTTCTATTGGCAAGGGATTTCCCGGCGGTGAGTATCCTGCTTCCAAATTATTGACTACTTCTGCCATGGATAATCTTAATCTTTTTGGGGCATTGGTAACCAACGGTCAGGAAGAACTAGCTTCCCTCTCCTATTTAATCACTATGGCGTTTGCTGAAGCAAATAAACAATATACCAGGGAAATAGGCGATTATTATGAGAATCAGGTAAGAGAATTAAGTAAGAAATTCAGTGATATTATTTTGAATGTGGAGGGAAGCAGGCATTTAACAACGCTTTTTTTTGAATCCGAAAAGAAAACTGTTGAATTTGCTTCCTTTCTTAACAATAGATGTATTGATATTAGCGCACAGGCCTACAAAGCGGATTGCCCGCCCTCCGCACTAACAAAAATACCTTTGATTTCGACCTATAAGATGGTAGATTATATAATCCTGCATATGCTGGAGGCATTGGAGAATATAAAAGAATGAAATAAAACGTATTTCCGAACCTCCAAGGAAGGGATTAAAACTGCACGAAGGAGAGCTCCGTGCCGGTGGTCGTGATTTAAAAGAAACTACCAGAATAATTTTAAAAAAGTAGAGGAATTGAGTAAAATTCTGGGCAGTAATATTGCCGGTATTCTCAATATTGTTTGATACCCGGGATAGATACACATTATTGAACATCCCGCTTGGATTTGTCCTGTCTGTAGTCGTCTTTCATGTGGTGCTGTTCTTCCATATACTTTTGTCCTTCCAGGGTAAGAAAAAAGTCAAACCAGATATAATAAAGGGTATCACCTTCCAAAACTGAAACGGAATGTTTTGACCCAAGGGGGATATGCAGCATCATGTTTTCAATTAATACAGTTTGTTCACCATCAGCATAGCAGGTACATCTGCAATTCTGTAAGCCCAGGAAAAGCTGATCCAGCATGGGGTGCTCGTGTTCTGCGACGGCATCGGGCCCTTCCGTCATTACGGACCCCATACAGAAGCGGGGAACAAGTCCTTCCGGCAGGATCATTCTGTTAACCGCTTTATCACTTTTAATGTCTTCCGTATAAGCGGGGCAATCGGAGATCGCTTTCATATATAAAGACGAATGTGCATCCGGATCCTGCGCTATCAAACGACAATCGCTATCGTTCAGATGCTTCCGTATTCGCAAATATTGAAATTCATTCTCCTTTTCTATGTTTATACTAAAGGGTTTATTATATGGAATCCTGACAATGCAGTTTGAATTGAATTCAAATGCATCCTCCCCGAGGGACAGGGAGGCTTCTCCCTGAATAGATAAGAGAACATCATAGCAGCCGGTAATAGCCGGTTCTTCTATCCGGTAGTTCCCCTTAACAGAAACGTGTTCGATATCCACGCCCTCAATTTCTCCCGGCAGAACAGCAGTTTGAATAATACTTCCGTCAGGTGTACCTGTCATGTTTGTTGCATAAATTATTTCTGAATTCATCTTCTGGGCATTTACATTTACATTAACCGCAATCAGCCAGATACAGGCTAAAAGAGAATAATTATTCAAATACTTCATCGGGCTTATTTATTATGTAATAATGTGGTAATGACTATGATCCTGACTTATTAATAGCCAGTGTATACCAGATCACTTATAAAAAAGTTAATATTCTGCCGTTAATCCGAATATGGGTTTATTATTCATCCATTTCCCTTTGGTGAAATCCGGAAAATCAACCGGTTCACTTCCAAGGGTGATAGACTGTTCAGAAAGAGGAGTTACCACGATCCAGGCAGCTGTATCATAAACATCGATTGGGGTCGGTATCTTTCTTTTCACGCATTCAATAAATGCCCGGATTTTTAAATAACCGGCCCCGCCATGTCCTCCACGCACACCTTCCCCGAGGAACTTAATCCACAAAGGATGCTCGTATTCCGGGAGGTACTGTTCCAGGCTTTCCCACTTGTGTTCAGGACTTTTACCTTCCAGGTATACTGAATTTGTAAGTCCCCTGTGTTCCATCCACAAGCCTTTGGTCCCCTGCACAGTATACATGTTTGAGTATGGACGGGGCAGATTCGTATCATGGTTAATAATAATTGTTTCTCCGTTCTGGCATTTTATCACCGTGGTAACAACATCTCCAAGAGCCCAGTCAAGCTTTGCATTCGGATGATCTTCCCCCGCAGTGTTAACTATATAATCATGCAATCCCCTGGATTTTGTTGCTGTTGAAGTAAGGGAAACCATCCTGTTGCCCCTGTTATCATTCACACAATTCGCAATAGGTCCCAAACCGTGGGTGGGATACAGATCCCCGTTCCGTTTTAAAGAATGTTGAGTGCGCCAGCGGGCTTCGCCTTTTGCCCCGTGACCAAATTCAACTCCGGGTTGAAATTTTACACCCCTCAGATCATGACAGTATCCGCACTGGCAATGCGAAAGTTCACCAAACAGTCCCTCTCTTACCATTCTCAGAACCGCCATATTATTTCTGTCATAGCAATGATTCTCAAGCATCATGCAGGGCATGCCGGTTTCCTCTGAAGCTTCAATAAGCTCCCAGCATTCTTCAACTGAACTTGCACCCCATACTTCAGGCGCACAGTATTTGCCGGCTTCCATGGTTGCAACTGCCATGGGAGTATGCCACATCCAGGGAGTAGAAATAACAACACCATCCATGTCTTCACGTAAAACCATATTCCGAAAATCTTCTTCGTCCTTTGAATAGCCCTGTGGCGCTTTTCTGCCGGCTTTTTCAACCAGTGATTGAGCACGGAGAAGTGCTTCTTTATCAATATCACAGATTGCAGGTACTACAACATCCTGCATCGACAAACAGGCTTTCAGCAAATTGGTTCCCTGGGATCCAACACCGATGAATCCTATCCTGACTTTCCTGTCAATTCCTTTACCTGTTAAGATACCAGGAACCACAGTTGTTCCTATTCCTGCGACAATCCCGGTTTTCACAAATTTCCTTCTTTTTAGTTTATTGCTCATATTAAAATCCTTCAGATTTTTATTCATAAATTTACACAATAGGTTCCGGAAAAGCAAGTCAGGAATCCCGGGATCGTAAAAAAGTACGGCAGCTTATCCGAACATCGTTACCTCATCAGAGTTTTAAATGAACTACCAGTAATCTTTCAGATGATCATATAGTTTAATATACTTTTCAAACACTTTTTGATATATTGCATGGTTGCTGCTATCAGGCAGATATCTCTTATTCAATCTTACCAGTTTTTCACATCCGTCTCTAAAATCATAAAACAACTCACACCCGATTCCGGCAAGGATGGCCGCCCCCAGACAGGCAGTTTCGCGGGTCTGAAGCGTTACAAAAGGTATACCAGTCATATCAGCCTTGATCTGATTCCAGAGATCACTTTCGGCACCACCTCCAAGAGCACGGATTTCTGCTAGTTCAATGCCATGTTTCTTCATTGAATCAATATTATTTTTAATCATACAAGCTACCGACTCCATAATAGCTCTGATAAAATGTCCTTTACCCATTTGGGGTGAAATTCCTGCAAAAACAGCTTTTACATGTACATCAAATTCCGGTGAACCTGCACCCATCATATGAGGGAGCATGGTTAATCCTTCAGATCCTGCAGGTACTTTTTCTGCAAGTGCAGTCATTAAATCATAGGGGTTTTTATTTTCCCGCAGAGCGTTCTCTTTCTCCTGAACAAAAAATTCATCCCTGAACCATTTGAGGACCATTCCGGCTGTTTGTCCATATGGTTGCAAAATATACTTTCCGGGAACAGCATGGCACTGACAGGGAAGATTAAGTGTCAGGTTCAGTACCGGATCATCGGTTGTAACTACCATGGCCATTGAAGCTCCTGTGGTCTCGGAGATAATGCCTTCCCTGATATTGCCCGAACCAATGGCCCCGGCAATATGATCATAACTACCGGCAATTATTAATGTATCAGGAGAGAGACCTGTGGCAATTGATGCTATAGTACTGATTTTTCCTGTCGAACTACCTGAAGGCAAGACTTCGGGCAGCAGTTGTGGGCTTATGTTTAAAAAATCCAGCATTTCATCCCACCATTTCTTCTTGCTTATATCAAAATAGAGTGTGGATGATACGAGGGATTCTTCAGAAAAGTATTGCCCCGTTAGCTTGTATATCAAATAGTCCTCAACCAAAAGGAATTTACCGACCTTCTTGAAAATATCAGGTTCTTTGTTCTTGATCCATAGGATGCGGGTCGCAGGCCAAAGCGGTAATATTTCAGGTTGTCCGGTTTTCTCCAGAAGGATTTGCCGTGTAAAGGTCTGTTCAATTGTTTTTGCTTCTTCGACTGACCGGTTGTCAAGCCATATAATAGCATCTCTCAAAGGTCTGCCATTTTTATCAACTGCAATCAGTGTTTCTCCCTGCGAGGCAAAAGAAATTGCCCGGATATTTTCCGGTCTGACTCCGCTCTGCGTTAACAACTTATTGATAATAAACAGGGTGGTTTTCCAGTATATTTCAGGATTCAGTTCAACGATTTCTCTTTCTCTGTATTTAAGTGAATATTCCTTTTGTACAACCGTTTCCGGAATCCCGTCAGTTCGGATCAGTAACCCTTTAATAGAAGTAGTACCTGCATCGAGCCCGATAAGATAAGAATTGTTCATAGAATTAGAAGTATTAAAGAGCGTTTCCTGTTCATCTCACATCCGGAACCACCTCAATATCTAATAGATAACAAAGGTCAAGGAGTTCATCCACATAGTTTCCAAAAACAGCAGCAAAGTGTTGTGACTGAACATGATCCAGTATCTGGCGTACCGGAACATCCGGATAGAAAGTAATGCTGGGCCAGGAGGGGAGGGGAACACCCATTTCCACCCATTTGGGTCTTTCTTTTCCTTCACCTGTCACAATATGCATCCTGTATCCTTCATGAACTTCTGAAAGACAGGCCAGGGTCATTCTTCCTTTTTTCATATTGGAGCAATGAGCAATTCCATCCAGGAGAACAGTTGATACATCTTTGATCTGGGGTTTGCCTTCGATGAAATCTCCGGGACAATACCCATCTTCACCTAAAAGTATCCAATCCGGGTGATGTTCATAGTGCTCCAGGAACGTAACCTGCTTCCCGGAAATGTATTTCAGCATGAGTTGTGCAACAGAATTACCCAGGTCGTTTTCATCCACATAAGGATATCCTGCATCAGCGACCAGAGAAGAAGGAATGGCATGGGTCAATCCCATTTCCAGGTCTACTCCGTCCACGCATTTGTATGAGATTGTATCAAACTTTTTCTCCTCACATAACCGGACTGTAGCCATATACATACGTATAGCTTTCTCAATCACATGCTCTTTGGGTTTTCCGAGGGGATATTCCCAGTCTTTAGTGATTCGGTCGCTTTCTTTTTTAATATCGGCAGGATCAATTTCATCCATTTTCGTTTTAAGCTGAAGCATGTCCAGGCTTTCTATCTCCGGTCCTATCTGGTCTCTTAAGCGGGTTGGATTATATCCGGTAGAGTATAAACCCATATCATTAAAACCAATCATTCCAAGTCTTGAATACCGGAGTTTTTTCATGGTATGAGCAGCATAGGCAAAAGACATGATCCCCTCAATATCCATCGGTGTATCCGGCGCATTGAACAGGTATTTGAATTTTATCCCCCATAACTCCATGGGTAATCTCAATGAAGTGGATCCGGCGCCGGCAGCAGGTGAAATAAGGGTGCCTTTCTCTTCGAATTTACCTTCATGGTCTGTGAAACCTCCCAAACTATACAGGATCATGGGTTCGTTTCTAAATTCGTGCAAGACACGGAATACCCCCCTGGTATCAATCCAGTTCATAATATTTACAAACAGAAAATCCCACTTCCGAGATTTTAATTCTTTTATGGCTCTTTCCGGCTCAGTATCTTCTCCATATACCGGATCAGTTTTAATCAGGGTAAGACCTGCATCAGCTAGCTGTTTTTCGGCCCTTTCGCTGATCATTCTAAGATTCTCAGGCTCATAATACATGGTACCGAAAGCCACATAGCCTGCAACAGGTGATTTAGATTTGTTCATTTTATTATTTTTTATTAATCAAATTGCGGAACTTTTATTTGTTTGCCGCTATTCAGATAAAGCGACCGCGGTAACTGTATCACAAATTATACTGCGGGATCTTCATCCATTCTTCGCCTTTTAAGGCCGATTGATGTGCAACTATTCCACCAACCGTCATATTCAGAGCCGTAGCTATGTCAACAAGAGGTTTGCGATCCTGAAGGATTGCCGTTACGAATTCATCCGTAAGGCGTCCATGAGAGCCACCATGTCCACCAGCAGATACACCGGGAGGAAGTGGAGGCCGGGTTAAATCCGGAAGATTTTTTTCGAGCCCTTCGTATTTTTCATAAAAGGAGCCCCTCTCTCCACGAACACGTCCATCTTCTAAAAACTCATGCCCACCTGGGGTATCGCTACTTCTGCCCATCCGTGCCATCCCTCCTTCACTGGTTCGATATAGTGAGATTTCGGTACCAAATGGATTTTTATAACGGTTATTCCCTTCTTGATAACGCTCCATCAGGCTTGGCATTCCAAGGCAGGACACTTCGGTAAAACTTCCACCGGTTACACCCACATAGTAAGCATCGGAGTGGGTCGGATACCATTGTGGCGGCATACCGTGACGCCAGTTATTGTATGACCCTATTCCTTTTTCTGAATAATGCCAATACTCGCCTTCGGTATAAACAAGTTTGCCGAAGCCGCCGGCTTTGTAAATCTGGCGCATGGCGTAAAGATCCTCACGAAAGCATGAAGTTTCGAACATCATATACTTCATACCACTCTTCTTCACTGCATCAAATAGTTTGTCTGCTTCTTCCAGCGACCCGAAAACAGCAGGCACTGCAGAAGCTACATGCTTACCATGTTTCAAAACCTCAATGCAATGTTTCATATGACTGGGAGCATCAGTAGCCACAAATACTGCCTCGATTTTGTCATCTTTGACAAGTTCCTCGAGTGATGGATAGGTCTTTTTACATTTGGTTACTTCCGCCAACTTGGCGCAACGGTCAGGAAAAAGATCACTGACGGCTACAACTTCGACATTAGGGTGATCCTGGAAACCAAAAGCAGCACTGAATCTGCAAACACCATATCCGACTAGACCAACCCGAATCTTACGATCTGAAACGGGCACCCACCCTTTTGAGGCATCCGGATTATCCTGGGCTTCCTCAAAACCATGAATATCTGGTTGTGCAAACCTTCTTTCACCTTTACAGCCTATCTGCTGCAACCCAAAAACTCCTGCACCTACTCCGAGGCCAGTCAGTTTAATAAACTTACGCCGATTGAATAATTGATTAATTGGCATATTACGCATTTTTTTCATTTGTAAAAAAAATTAAATTATTAACTCTTAATTTTAATTTTATTTTTTTAAGTTTAACGCAATCTCAACAGCCACTTCATTTTCAAATGCAGGAACTTCGACCAGCCTCTCTATTATTTTACCGTCTTCTTCCGTATAGACAAAACAACTTGTGGGAACATCTGTATTTCCGGACATATTAATTGACAATTTCCCGGTGGCAGCATTATAGTGGCTATCCCTGATATCAGAAGTATGAAAAGCACGAACCATATAAAGGGCTGCATCTGTATCGAGGTATAGAGGATTGTATTTAGAAATACCCTGGCTTATTCTGCTGAATATCTGGTTCCAGTTATCAGGTTCGATTTTAAAGATGTAATCTGTTTCGTGCGTCATAAGAACGGCCAGCGCTTTTGCTTCAAG
>JAUWMO010000024.1 GCA_030613125.1 Bacteroidota bacterium
ACAATGTTCAGAGAATGATCAATTTAGCTAAAACTGACAGGAAAAATATTTTCACGACTCACGAGGTAAGCGTTCATTATGCTACAAATAAGTCGGATTTAGAGAAATTATTCTTATAATTAATCGCTTTGATTTAGTTTCATATTTCACTCATTCATTCCCAATCCTAATTCGAACATCCTTTAATTGCAAATAGTTCTAATGTTATCCTCCATTTCTCTTTATCAAGAGATGTTTCCTCTTTGATATTATAAGAAAAGACAGATACAGGGTTAAGGGAGCCAAGTAACTTATCAGTTATTTTCGACTCAGTAACCTGATCCAATATGCTACCGGTTAATGCTCTTGTACCCGGGTTGTATTTGAGAGCGAGTTTAGCAATCATCCCCTTTTCATTTTCAGACAAGTCTTTTATTAAGGTCCGGACTCTAATATAAGAACTTGTAACATCAGAATCCGGGATCCTTTTTATAAATCTGATAGAGTCAAGGATCTGCAATAGATAAATATTATCCTTGTAAATAGTATTCTTTTGACGGATAAAACGGATATTATACTTACCTCTCTTCTTTGGCTTTCTGTCGATATTAGTGCCTATTTGTATTGTATTCGACAACTGAGTTGTAAGGCCAAGTTTATTGAATGCACTAACTCCGGTCAGATAACCAACTATCTTATTGTTGGCTTCAAGAAGATCCTTTACTACCTGATATTCCGGGGGCCTAAGAACTCCAAATTCAGTAATTTCTGGCTTGTAGAATTGACCTTTTGAGAGACGGACTATCTTACCTGAGGCTACTAACCTGCTAAGTGTCTTTTTTAAAGCTTCTGTTTTATTCACCGGTATATCAAAATCATCATAGGTGAAAACATAACCTGTCTTAAACCTATTTATCCTATTTATAACTATATCAGTTATTTTCATGACGGAATGTATTTGATGCAAATATATAAAATGTCACGTTTTTACCGGCAAAAACGTGACATTTTTCTTTTAACATCACTTGAATAAGAATCTTTCAAAGTTTCTTCAATGGTACCTGATCTGAATGAAATTTTGGTTCAACGTACCGGCACCTTTAGGTTTTCAAAACAATCCGGACTAAATGTGTAAAAAAATTAAATGACGGTATCTCACCGATAACCTATACAATGTTTGATAACACGTTGGTTGAGTACAGTGGGTAATTGGGATCCGTTGTACACCATGTTGCCTATTCAGGCTATACTGCTCCCCAATTAAGCTTGAAATTTTCACCTAGATCAAAGATGAAATCTTTTACCTGGAATACTTTGCCACCTTTGATAGTAATTACAGTTACACCGCTGTTTTGACCTTCTCTTTCATCTTTGTTCGTGAGTTGGATATTCCAATGTACAGAAACTACATTGGTTCCGGTAAGGGCAAAGATGTTCCGGACACAGATGTCTTGGATATCGAATTGAATCTTCGGGAATTGTTCGAAAAAATTCCGGAACCAGCCTTCAACAGCACTCTTTCCCTTGAAAGTGCCACTTTCAGGTATTTCACCTGGGTAAATGAATACCCCATCATCTCGCCAACTCGACATAAACCTGGAAAGGTCGTGTCGATTCATAGCCTCAAAAGAATTAGCTATGGCTTTTTTAGCAATAATTGCTCCAATCATAATGTTCTCCTTTCGAAAATAAATTTTAAAATGTCGGCACATTCAAAGGCCAACAAACAAACTGCGTAATGAAGAAACACTCCCGCAGAACCCCTGTTTATGCCGTGTATTAAAAACTGTTTTGATTATGGCTAACATATATTCTACTGCCAATATCGGCATTACAGTAAATATACAACATATTATACCGTTAGACAACAACTATTCACAGTATAACCTGCAATAAACAGACGCCCCCTACCCCCTGAGAAAAATTGAAATAGGTGATCCAGTAGGATATATGGCGGGACTGGGATTTAAACTCTTATTTTCTTGACTTATATAGGTAAAGGTTGTAACTTGCATTGTAACAACTAAACCACAATGGCTACAAAGCCCAATAATCTTGCACAATTCTGGAACGAACTGAAACGGCGTAAGGTCTTCAGGATTGTTGCTATGTATGCTGCTACTGCTTTTATTCTTTTAGAGGTGGTAGATATTGTTGCTCCCTCCCTTGGTTTACCAGCATGGACTTTAAATCTTGTAATTGTTCTTTTATGCATTGGATTTCCAATATCTGTAATCTTAGCATGGATTTTTGACATAACACCTGAAGGTGTAAAAAAGACTAAATCCTATGAAGCGACAAAAGAACAAGAACCACTTTCAGTCCCTGTTAAAAAAAGACAGAGGGTAAGCGATGTAGTTATTGTTGTATTAATTGTGGTGGTTGGAATACTGATATATCCAAAGATATTCAAGAAGGACAAATTTGAAGGGATCAGGGATGCTGATGGAAGGATTTCTGTTGCGGTTATGCCCTTTCAGAATATGACTGGAGATACAATATGGGATATTTGGCAAAATGGCATCCAGAATGAATTAATTACTAAGCTTTCCAATTCAAAAGAATTATCAGTTCGTCAATATCAAACTATGAACGATATACTCCAGAATACAAAACATATAAATTATGCTACCCCCTTTGTAGCCAGTGATATATCTCGTAAACTTGATGCAAATACCTTTATTCAAGGTTGTATTAAGGAGTCAGGAGACATTATTCGGATAAATGCCCAATTAATTGATTCTAAAACAGAAGAAATTTATAAGACCTACCAGATTGACGGGAATACCGAAGATGATATGTTTATAATTATAGATTCTTTGTCCAGACTTGTAAGGAGTTATCTGGAAATAAAGGTGCTTGAAAAAGAACTTGATTATGATTATAGTAAATTCTCAACCACAGGATCACCCGAAGCATACAGATATTATATTAAAGGGATGAATTTGTTTTTTAGTAATGATTATTCTTCTTCTGTAGAATTGTTTATTAAAGCCCTTGAGGCAGATCCCAATTTCTTTGCTGCCAATTATTTTTTAACGGGTGCATATTATAACCTTAGAAGGAATGATAAGGCATTGCTTTCCTTTCAAAAAGCTTATGAACAATTTGAAAATGTGTCATATGATAACCAATTGTTGTTAAAACATATGATGTCTTTCATTGATAAAGACCCACATGCAGGTATTAAATACTTAGAGTTATTTTTAGAGGATAATCCACAAAATCGTATTATGTGGTACCTGCAAGGCACGAACTACAATGATATACAACAGTATGAAAAAGCGATTCAATGTTTTGAAAAGTCTCTTGAAATAAGTAAGAAATGGGGGGGTGGTAATATGTGGGATCTTTTTTATATAAATCCGGGAAGAGCCTATCATGAATTGGGGAATCATGACAGAGAAAATGAAATCTATGATTTGGGATTGAGTATATTACCAGATCATCCAAAAATAATTCACCAACAGGCTATTTGTGCTCTATCAACAGGAGATACAACAGAAGCCAATGATTATATTGCAAAATACAGATCAATCAGGGAAACAAATGGTTGGGATGATGATCAAATCAAGAATAGTATTGGAATAATTTATCAGATGGCTGAACAGTATGATAAAGCTATTGTTATTTTCAGAGGATTAATTGCAAAAAATCCCCATAATCCAGAGATGAAATGGCGGTTAGGATCTGTTCTCATAAACAATGAAAAAAATGTTGATGAAGGAATGGACCTTATTGATCAAGCTCTTAAAATTAAACCTGATAATTATTCATTTATTGATACCAAAGGGTGGGGTCTATATAAGCAAGGAAAGCTTGAAGAATCCCTTGATATTCTTAAAGAATCGTGGGAAGCAAGACCTTATTTTAACCCTAATCATTACTTACATATCCAAGAAGTCGAAAAGGCTCTTGCCAACCAAAATCAATGATCAGTATCCAGTCTGAATAGACATGTAATTCAAGCACATTTGTTGTCTTTCTAACCGTTAATAACTCTATTAAATAGAATATGCCTTAATCCTTAAATGGTTACAAATACTGCACCTCTGAAAATCATCCCCCCAAACTCCCCCAGTGGTAAAGATCTAATAAGGTGATATATTTCATCTTTTGCTGATAAGATATATCACCAGTCAACCTGTAAATCCGGTTGAAAAAATCTATATTTTCATATTAATAAATTGGTACATCCTATTTTAAAGGGTAGCAACATGTAAGGTTAAAGTTCTTTAATTAAAAACATAATGAAATACAAGCTAATTGATTTTATCGCCCTGTTTGTATTTATTTTTTTAAATACAACAGTTCTGTTTTCGCAAGAGAGCCAATCCCCGCTAATTATTGATCATAACTGTGCAAATCTTTCACAGATCCCGGACGAGTGGATTGACTCAGCTAAAATAAATCTTCATATTGCTTATGGACACACGTCTCACGGCAGTCAGCTTATTACCGGAATGGATGGCTTAGTCACCTGGAAAGGGGATAAATACGCCTGGCATAACGGGAACTCGGACGGTGCACTTGATATTCGTGATAAAGGCATTTCAGGTGCAAACGACCTTGGAAATCCTAACAGGACTGAATGGGCAACTGCTACCCGGAATTATCTGAATAATCCGGAAAATAATGAAATTAATGTTATAATCTGGTCGTGGTGTGGTCAGGCAGGCACCGCAACAGAAACAAATATTAACACTTATTTGAATTTAATGACAGAACTGGAGAATGATTTTCCGGATGTAAGGTTTGTTTATATGACAGGGCATTTAAATGGAAGTGGTGAAGATGGAAATTTGCATAAACGCAATGAACAAATCAGGGCCTACTGCCGGTCTAACGGAAAAATACTATATGATTTCGCTGATATTGAATCTTTTGATCCGGATGGCAACTACTATTTAAATAAATATGCTACCGATAATTGTGATTACGACAGTGACGGTAATAAAAGTCAGGATAAGAACTGGGCAGAAAACTGGCAAAATAGTCATACTGAAGGAGTTGACTGGTACAATTGTTCGGCAGCCCATTCCAAACCACTCAATGGTAATTTGAAAGCATATACTGCCTGGTGGTTGTGGGCCAGTTTAGCAGGCTGGGATTTAACTACAGGCATTCATGATTTTCAAAATCAAAATCCAGATAAATCCAGACTTTATCAAAATTACCCAAATCCGTTTAATACAATAACAAGAATTTCATATTCAATATCACACTCTGATTATATCTCTTTAAAGATATACAATCAATTAGGAAATGAGGTCGAAACGCTATTGAATGAATTTCAGAATGCAGGTACATATTCTGTTGTTTTTGATGCCAGTAATCTTTCAAGCGGTATTTATTTTTACAAATTACAGACAGGAAATGTTAATGTTGCAACAAAAAGAATGATCCTTTCGCGTTAAAATGATATACCAAAATCTACATTCAAATGCCTTGGGGACCAGACACACTTAATTTTATGCATTCTGGAAATAAGACAGACAATTGTTTCCGATAATCGTTATTTTTATTATTACTGTAATGTTTTTTAGTTCTTCAGGATAATGCGTAGTAATCCTGGAATATTGGAAGGTTGGAATGTTTGAGCGAACTTGAAAGTGAAAACCTCATGAGCAGATTGTGGGAAGGATTGTGGGAGTGAATAATAATGGAATATAGATTTAAACGTGAAAATTCACCATTAATCCTTTTTAATTTGTTAAAATGTATCATCCCAATTACCCTCCTTCATTTTCTTTTGTAAAGATTTTATTAATTGGATTAACTCATTTTCTGTTTTATAATGAAGTTTGTCCATTTGTTCAAATTCTTCCTTTGTTATCTGATTTGCTTTATAGAAACTAATTATGCAAGAATGATATTCTCCACTTGAACCCAATGCTATATTTAAAAAATTAAGATATTCTTTTATACTTCGTCTTGAATATCCTTCTGCAATATTTCTACTGATACTATGGGAAGAATCAATACAATTAGATACTGTTTTCTTCAGTTCATAAGGGAATTTTGACAATAACTTACATGTGAGGATATACAATTCAATTGAATTATTCCAAACTCGTAATTGTTTAAACCCTCTGTTAATATTCTTTCTTTCCATTATTCCATTATTCCATTATTCCACTATTCCATTATTCCACCTGATACCTATTCATTTTCCGGATGAACCACATTTTAATAATTGTAAAATTTGATTGTTTCTATTCCGTAACTATTCGTTTTCAGCGAAACGGAGTTGATTTTATTTTTGATTGGTTGCAGGTTATTTTCAATCAGGTTCGTATGAATAGTATTATTTAACCTGAAAAAAGTGTGTAATTTTACCTGGGTTTCTTTTCCTTCAGTTTCATACCACCGGATGATCACTCCGTTATCATCCTGGCATTTCTTTACAGCGGTTATAATAATATTTCTATTCTCAACAGAAAAGAAACTGAGCAACTCAGGTAATCCTGAATTTTTACTTGTATAAGGATCAACAAGGGCAACCAGATCATGATTCGATTGAACTCCAAAATGATAACCATTTTCCCATCCGGAATTGTGTGAAGTCAATGAAAATTTAAAATGATGGTTCCCGGTTTGAAGATAATCATTGCCTTCCCAATGACAGCTCTTTCTACTTGCTATCAGAATGGGTTGGAGAAGGGTGGACGATCCATCCGGATCTTTTGGATCTATATAATCCCATGCTACAACGCTGGAACTAATTGTCACACCAAAATTCTCATCAGATGAAGACATCCAATTCAGGATACTCCGGGGATGCATTTCAGAGCAATTCTTAATATAACGCTCACCTGCGGAATTTTTAAGTTCATCGATACCAACATTGACAATCCCGAAAGGAACTTCATAAGAAACCTGTCCATCCTTCTGGTTAAGTGGGAAGGTCTCCCTGAATTCCCTATATAGGGTTCCGTCCCAATTTAACAGGGATGTTTCAAAATCAATCCTTTTAAGTGATTTAAAAATCCTTATTTTCTGATAAACCACAGCATGTTTTATCGCTTGTCTGTAACTGCAGGTTATAAACAAAGGGCCACCTTCTTCAATGGTCCAACCAGGATTGTATGTACCGGTTTTATCCATATCAGCAGGATCAGGCTGTTGAATATCAGCAAATTCTCCAGCCCCATTTCCAATAGATGTCATTGTAATTACTTCCCCTGCCAGATAATTCTCAGAATCTAACAGATTGATTCCTAATTCCTTATCAAATATTTGTAATAATCCACCTTGTCCTAACTCCAAACGATAGTAATCACTCTCGATGATATCTGATCTGGTATGGCTTTCAGGCTTATCTGTATACGGAGCTTTACTTGTTTCAAGGTAATAGGTTTTATATCCAATGGATGGAACATCATCAGCTATAAAAACTGCTTCAACCGATTTTAAGGTGCCCCTATCATAATACTCAGCTTTGGTAAATTGTGTGGGAATCTTTTTCCCGCCAGCATCCCGAATAAAAAAAGAGCCGGCCTCTCCTTCATCAAACCTGATACTGAATGTTACCGGATCTGTTCTTTCCCATGACAGGTCATTAAATATAATAATTGGGATTCCTTTTTCAGGACTTGTTTTAACATGCAGGGCAATTCCTTCAAGGGACCTGTTAAGAACCTCCCTGGCAATGCTTCCTGAGTTCATAAATTTCTGATGAAACAGGGCATCTGTAATATCTCCATGTTTTCCACCCCATCCATGATCAGGATAGATCTTATCTATCCAGGCATTTTCCAGTTTCTGTTCGGGATAATTCCTGAAAGATCCCTTCAACAAAGCCTCAATAGTTGCAAATTTTTCAGCTGCAGGTAAAAGAATATCCGCTTCCCGGCTGGCTTTTAGAGCTTTCTGGTGTGAAGGGCCATGAATATAAAGCCAGACATCGGGTCTTTCACCTAAGAGTGGTTCTGACAGATTTTTGGTGTCAATAGAACTAAAAAATTCTCCGGCAAGGGAAAGTTTAAAACCAGGTAAGGTGAGGTCTCTTTCATTCCCATTTACATCAATATATGAATCAAGATTTTCCCATTGGTTTATAAATGAAGAATAATCCTTTGCCGGACTCATATCCCAATCAGAAAGCAAAGGTATTGCAGGTTTTCCACTGGTATCCTTAACTTGTTTCCATTGTTGGGAATAGCCGGCTAAAAAATATGCTGCATCAAAAAACTCTTTATTAAGCGATGGGTATGCCAGTGAATAATGTCCCGGAGAAAAAACAGTAACATAGCTTCCATCGGGACTATACCAGTTATACACACCGGATTTCTGCCGGCTCAGAACCAGATTTGGGACACCTGATTTTCTCATAATCTGAGGCATTTGTAATGTCCTGCCAGGTACATCAACATTCCAGTACGTATCTGCGATATAGTCAGGAAATTCCTTTTCCAGCCATTTTTTACCGAGGTAAAATTGTCTGATTAATGATTCACCGGAATACATGTCTTCATAGGGCATATTATATGAGGCTCCAACCGATATCTTACCTTCTTTTAAAAGCTTTTCGATCAAAGGTTTTTTGTTGGGGTGACGTTCCAGAAATTCAATAACCATTAAAACGTCTTCAATATCAAACCGGTAATTAGGGTCGGCAGCTGCATGTCGCAATAATGGAGATAAAAGCATTGTATCCCTTTCAATTATACATTTTTCAGGACTATCCATCCATGCTATATCCTGATGACTCGAATTCATAAGAAAAACATTACCATAAGATAGTTCAGATTCAGATACTTTGATCAAACTCTCAACCAGTTTTGGTCTGTAAAATATATAAGATTCCAACTGCCACTCGCCTTCATCCGTAATTTTTGCTGAATTCATCACAACAGTTTTCGACCATAGTTGGGAAAAAGAGCCTGTAAAAGATAATCCGGGAAACTGCAAAACCAGGTCGTTATTAAATTGTAAGAAAAGATTTTTTTTATCTAATAAATCCGATTCGATGATTTCAAATTCTCCGGAAGAATGTTCTCCTGAACCGGTCATTTTGCATGTTCCTATAACCTTTTCATTTGTTTTTAGTGCCACAGTATTGTTGTTCCAGTTCAACGAGGTTTGAATCTTAACTTTTCCATTCCTGTCGGGTAACCTGGATAATATTACCCACCCTTCATTTTTAGCTTCATTTTGAAGATAGGTAAGTGCATCAGGCGCATCAAAAACCATGACCCAACCATTTGAATTCTCACGGGCACCCACAATTTTCAAATCAACTTCCGGTCGGGGTGAACACCAGGTAACTGGAAGTGTAAGCCACATATAGCCAAAACCATCTCTATTTTGATCTTTCTTAAATACGCTAAAAGACAAAGAACTTCCCTCTTCACCTTTGATCTCCCACTCATTGCCATTTGCACTGTAAAACTCAATTCGTGGTATATTGTTTACAACAAGCGTAAATCGATTTGGGCCTAAATTCATATCCATTCCTGAAATCCATAAGAAAGTAACATGTTTACTTTTCCAATCATCAGGTATTTCAGATGTTTCCCATTCAATATACATTTTACCATCAGTAGCACGTGTAAGTAATGCTTTATTCACATCATCACGAACACTGTTATAGTTAATCCAATCTCCTGAAACAGGTATTGAATAGCCTTCCAGCCAGACGGCTGACTTAGATGCCAGTAAAGTTTTTCTTTTAAGATCTTCTGCCAGCCCGGCATAAGAAAATATTCCTGAAAGGAACATTATTACCAGGAAAATAACCTGTTTACATAAATTTCTCTTCATAAAATTTTTTATTAAATTTTATTGTTCAATATAACTAATTCTGTTAAATTCTATTAAAATAAAATAACTCATCTGTAATAATCCACATATCTAAATGATTGTACAAATACCTGACAATCAACCCTGTATTAATTTATTTTGAAAAATACTTATTTTGACTATTCAAATTGATTAGATTTGTGCAAGTTTAGATGAGTATTCAAATTATAAACTAATTAAGATTTTAAATACAGAAAACGGCTCTGCCCTGCCTGAAAGATCATACCTGATATTAATGATTAGAAGTAAAATTAAGTTAAAACGGCTGGCTCTGATCTTGTTCCTCATTGCAAATTCATCCGGATTGTTTTCACAGGAGATGATTTTCCAATCACCACCAGGAAAAATCATATCAGATAGTGTCAGCGGAAATGAGAAAACATCTGAATATAATAAGGTCAGCTATCAACCCGATTATTCTTTGCCATCGGAAAAAGAATATCCAACTACTCCTCAGACTAAACATTTCAGACGATTTAACCGGGTTAATCCCAGAGTGATAAATCAGATTGGAATAAGTTTAGACGTAGGTGGACCAAGCTATATTGGAGTATCGGTAGATTATTTTATAATTCCGGAGTTAAATCTTTTAGTTGGAGGTGGAATGAAAGGCCTTCATATGGGATCAAAATATCATATCATGGGATATAAAAGTTCTTTGTGGACACCTTTTTTTGGTATCCTGGGTACAATTTCATTTGAGGACTCGTTCGGAGTATATATTCCCGGAGGATTTCAATATATCGGAAAGTACGGATTCTCAATTGGATTTGAACTTGCCCTCTGGATCAAAAGAATTTCAGCCGATCCAAATAATGTACAAAATAAACATATCGATTTTTTTGGTTGGGGAGCTTTTAATATCGGATATCACTTTTAGCAATCAGATCTGTAAAAATGAAAAAACAATATTTCTCAAGAAAAACCATTTTAATACCAATACTCTTATTAACAACCATATGGACAGGAAATGCACAATTCCGAAAAAAAGAAATTGAAACACCCAGAAACAGCATAGCCTATATCAAACAGGCATATACCAAGAAAGAAGTGTATATCCCTATGAGAGACAGTGTAAGGCTTTTTACCTCGGTTTACATGCCAAAAGATACTACTGAATTACATCCAATCCTGATGTACCGTACACCGTATAATGCTGAACGTAGTGAAGAAGAATTTAACTTTTTTTTACTCCTCTGTTTGGATTATGTAAATGAAGGATACATTTTTGTATTTCAGGATGTCCGGGGAAAGTACATGAGCGAAGGTGAATTTGAAGATATCAGACCATATATTCCAAACAAGAAAGACAATAAAGCTATTGATGAAAGCAGTGATACGTACGATTCAATGGACTGGCTTATTAAGAATGTTCCTTTTAACAATGGTAAAATAGGAATTACGGGCACATCTTATCCTGGTTTTTATGCAACTATGTCACTACCGGATGCACACCCTGCATTAAAAGCTGTTTCACCACAGGCACCAGTTGCTGACTGGTTTATTGGAGACGATTTTCACCATAACGGTGCGTTCTTTTTGCTTGATGCTTTTGGTTTTTATTATTCATTTGGCCGACCCCGCCCCAAACCAACCCGCAGTTCAGAACCCCGGTTCAAATGGCCTGTTGAAGATTCATATGAATTTTTTATGCGTTTGGGACCCATAAAGAATATTCGGGAATGGTATTTTGGCGACACTATTAAGTTTTGGAATGACGCTACTGCTCACCCTAATTATGATGACTTCTGGAAATCGCGTACTCCACTACCTCATTTAAAAAATATTAAACCAGCTGTTCTTACTGTGGGAGGGTGGTTTGATGCTGAAGACCTGTACGGACCTCTTCATACTTATCAGGCAATTGAGAAACAGAATCCATCTACTATCAGCAACCGGCTTGTTATGGGCCCCTGGTCACATGGTCAATGGAATTTTGGTAAACCAGAAAATCTGGGGAATATTCACTGGAATTTCAACACCTCTGAACATTACAGAAAAGTGGAATTCGGTTTTTTTAATTACTACTTGAAAGGGAAAGGAGAAATGAACCTCCCGGAGGCCACAATATTCATTACAGGTAGTAACGAATGGCGGAGCTTCGACACCTGGCCTCCTGAAAATATAGTTGAAAAAGAATTGTATTTTCAACCTGTTGGAGGTTTGGCATTTGAACCTCCTGCACTAAAACACAGTTACGATGAATATGTTTCTGACCCTCATAAGCCAGTACCATATACCGAGGATGTACATCTGCGCAGAACCACATCATATATGACTGATGACCAGCGCTTTGCCGCACGCAGGCCAGACGTAATTGTTTATCAAACTGATATACTGTCTGAAGATATAACCCTCACAGGACCAATAGAAGCAATGCTTTTTGTCAGTACAACAGGAACTGATGCTGATTACGTGGTTAAATTGATCGATGTTTTTCCCGACAAAATAGTTGATTACCCGGAAAACGACAAAAAAGTACCTATGGGTGGCTACCAGATGCTGGTCCGTGGTGAAGTAATGCGCGGTCGTTTCCGCAACAGCTTTGAAAAGCCTGAACCATTCAAACCAAATAATGTAACGGAAGTGAAATTCACCCTACAGGATGTGGCACATACTTTTAAGAAAGGACACCGTATCATGGTACAAGTCCAGAATTCCTGGTTCCCACTGGTAGACCGGAATCCCCAAAAGTTCGTAAATATATACGAATGAGAAGAGGCAGATTTCCAGAAAGCCACACACAGGATATATCATGATGCAAAGTGGCCTTCACATTTAAGAATAAAGGTATTGGTCGATAAATAAATGCCTACCTCTTCTTCGGCGGTTTATGTCCTCTTGCCTTAGCTGCTACTTCCAGTCTTTTTTGCCAACCAGATTTTTTCACAGGTTTCTTTTTACTGGATTCCAGTTTTTTCAGTATATCTTCCTCATTAACGAATTGTTTAGTGATCAGGTTTTGTGCGAAGGTGATCATATTAGCCAGAAAATAGTAATAAGTAAGTCCTGCTGAGAAATTATTCAGTATCACCATGAACATGATGGGCATCATGTACATCATCCCTTTCATTCCTGGCATTTGTGCGCTGCCCGTTTGCGCGGGTGTATTAATTTTCATAGTAACTATAGTTGATACTGTCATCAAAATGGTAAAAAGGCTAATATGGTCACCATACATTGGTATGTCCCAAGGCAGAGTGAGAATAGAGTCATAGGTAGAAAGATCAGTAGCCCACAGGAATTGTTGTTGCCGCAACTCAATAGAGGTAGGAAAGAACCTGAACATAGCGAAAAGGATTGGCATTTGGAGTATCATAGGCAAACACCCTCCCAACGGGCTCACACCAACTTGTTTATAAAGAGCCATGGTTGCCTGCTGCTTCTTCATTGCATCTTCTTTCTTTGGGTACTTGGAATTGATCTCATCCACTTGTGGTTTTAGAACCCTCATCTTTGCCTGTGATATATACGACTTAAAAGTAAGGGGAAACAGAGCCATTTTGATAATAATGGTAAGCAGTAGTATGATGAGTCCATAATTTGCAATAGATCTGTTCAGCCAGTTAAAAATATTAATGATTACATACTCATTTATCCAGCGAATGATATTCCTGCCTAGAAAGACCAGATTCTCCAAACCTATATTATATTTTTTCAGAGTTTTAAAGTGATTAGGTCCCAGGTAAAAATGCATTTTGAATGTTTCCTCATCCTCTCCGTTATAGGGTATGCTGAGCTTAGTCTGGTAAAATCTGAGATAACGATCCATATTTGGGGTTTTTTCAGAACGCACCCATGCATTAAGGAAGGGATCATCAGCAATCAGGACTGATGAAAAAAACTGGTCTTTAAATGCCATCCATCTTATTCGTGTTGATACCTCCTGCTCTTCCACATCTTTGTTAGACCGCTCCCTTGATCCGTCAACTTCGTCCTGATAATATTTATATTTAAAACCTGCATAATAATCCTCATTTTGCCTTCCTTTCTCCTGACAGGGCATGTATAATTCCCAGGAAAGGTCAAGAGAGTTAAGGTTGCGTGCAAAAACATCTTTCATACCAGATATTTTCAGGTCAAAATCAATCATATAATCATCTGGTTTCATTGAATAGACATAATCTATAAACCTACCCTCTCCGGCATCCAGTCGCATTGTAAGGCTCACCGGTTGATCCGTCACCATTAAATGCTGCTTATCAGTCTGTGGAACAAAAAACAAGTTATTTGTCTCAATAGGATGGTTATCAAAAGTAAAGAACTGCAAACCTAAAACTGTAGAATCTCCGTCAAATAAAATTAAGGGAAGAGTGTCATAAGTATGATAGTTCTTCAATTCAGCTGAATATAGCCTCCCTCCTTCTTTCGATATTCTCAGCTTCAAAAGGTTATTTTCAAGAGTAATAAATCCAGGTTCACCTTCAACAGCCTGTGCAAAAGATCCAAACTTTTCAAGATTTAGAGGAACATCCCGGGAGATATCAGCTTGCTGCAATGTCTTATCAACCTGAGATTCACCTGATCCCTCATCATTTTCACCGGCGACAGTATCCGGCACTTCACGGTCGAATCCCATGATCTGGTTAATTTCATCTATCTGTTGCTGAGGATATGTCTCCCTGGGTCTGAATGACAATGCTTTACGGTAGGAGGTTATAGCTTCACCATAATCTTTTTCATGAAACAAGGAATCATCATGAACTATCTCAGTATTGTAAGCTTTTTCAAGCCTGGAGTTATTAAAATAGCTATACCCTATAAAGATAACACCTATCAGTAAAATCCCTATAATTGTATTCTTATCCATAATATTTCTTCTTAAACGATATTACAAAAAAACATATTATTGCATGGAAGCTTTTACAAACCTTATATATAAGGGATGTGGATTGATCACAGTGCTTTTGTATTCAGGATGGAACTGCACTCCCACATACCATTTATGACCGGGAATCTCCATTATTTCTACTAATCCTGATTCAGGATTGATCCCAACTGCTTTCATACCTGCCTTTTCAAAATCCTCAAGATATTTATTATTAAACTCATATCTGTGTCTGTGCCTTTCAGAGAACTTGATTATATTATATGCTTTGAAAGTGTTACTTTCTTTGCATATTTTACAGGAATAAGCTCCAAGTCGCATGGTACCTCCCTTTTGAATCAATCCTTTTTGTTCTTCCATCAAATCAATTACAGGAAAAGGGGTTTTGGGGTTCATTTCTGTAGAATCAGCATCTTTCATTGTTAATACATTCCTTGCAAATTCAATGACGGAACACTGCATCCCCAGGCAAATTCCAAGGTAGGGCACATTATGTTCCCTGGCATATTTAGCGGCGATAATTTTCCCTTTAATGCCTCGATTTCCAAAACCGGGAGCTACAAGTATACCCTGCAGCTCATTCAGTTTTTCATCCACATCACCTTCTTCCAACGACTCAGAATGTATGAACTTCAGATCTACCTTGCATTCATTCATAGCACCTGCATGAATAAAAGCTTCAGATATTGATTTATAAGCATCACGAAGTTCCACATATTTTCCAATCAACCCGATCTTCACCATTTGTTTCGGGTTCTTAACTTTATTAACAAACTGGCTCCATGGTATTAATTCGGGTTCTTTTCCCGGGGCTAGCCCAAGTTTCTGCAAAGCAACATAATCAAGCCTCTCTTTCTTCATTAACAGGGGGACTTCATATATTGTTGAAACATTAATTGATTCAATTACTGATTTATACTCAACATTGCAAAACAGAGCAACTTTATTTCGGATATCATCGGAAAGACTTTTCTCAGTTCGAAGAACAAGAATATCAGGCTGAATACCATTTTCCTGTAACACTTTAACAGAGTGCTGAGTAGGCTTGGTTTTTAGTTCCCCGGTAGTAGCCAGATAGGGTACCAGAGTTAGATGTATAACCAAACAGTTTGATGTGCCCAATTCCCATTTTAACTGCCTCACTGATTCAATATAAGGAAGAGACTCTATATCACCAACTGTCCCGCCAATCTCGGTAATTACAATATCTAACTCATTAATTTTGGCTACGTATTTGATCCGGCGTTTTATCTCATCAGTTATATGAGGAATTACCTGAACGGTTTTTCCCAAATAGTCACCTCTCCTTTCATTATTTATAACTGATTGATAAACCATGCCAGTTGTAACATTATTTGCCTGAGAGGTTGGTATATTCAGGAATCGTTCATAATGTCCCAGGTCTAAATCAGTTTCGGCTCCATCTTCTGTCACATAACATTCTCCATGCTCATATGGATTCAGGGTTCCCGGATCGACATTAATGTATGGATCCAGTTTTGAAATAGTTACCTTATATCCTCTCGACTGAAGAAGTTTAGCCAAAGACGCCGAAATAATGCCTTTTCCTAGTGAAGATGTAACACCTCCGGTAACAAAAATATACTTGGTAGCAAACAAATTTAAAACTGATTTAAATGGTAAATTGTATTATTTCACTAAATGTTCAAATCATCAATCATCTTAATCTTTTGCACAAGGGTTTCCAGATTTTGCTTTGCCTGTGTAATTTTCTGACTAACCTCTTTAATCATCGAATTGGCATTGTCTGATTTTGCAAAAAACCCAATATTATTCTCCCACAGTACAATATCATTCTCAAGTTTTTTGACTTTGATTACAAATTTTTCTCTCTCATTAAAAAGTTTTTCTTTAACTCGTTGGTTCGATGGCAGGCTTTCCAGTTTATTTTTGTACTTTAAGATACTTTTACGTGTTTCATCAATATCAAGATCATCAAACAATTTATTTATTGCTATCCTATATCTCTGCATTATTGCCTCTTTTTCTTTTATCGGTACAAATCCAATCTCAGTCCATTTTCTTTGAAATTTCTGAAGATCTTCAAAATTCTCATCCATATTATCACCAAATTGAAACTGCTCAATCTCCTCAATAAGTTTAACCTTAAATTGAAAATTTTCAACATATTTTTTTTCTATATTGGCATAATAATCTGACTTCCTGTTAAAAAAAGTATCACAAGCAGTTCTAAACCTTTTCCATATTTTGTCTGAATTCCTTTTCGGAACTGGTCCTATTTCTTTCCATTTCTTCTGTAAAGCAATCAGATCCTCTGTTGACTTCTTCCATTCCTCACTTTGCTGCCATGCTTCAGCCTGTATACACAGATCGGTTTTTAACTGAAGATTATTCTGTTGAAGCTCCTTATTTTCAGAATAAAAAACCCTCTTCCTGTTAAAAAACTCATCACAAACCTTACGGAATCTCTCATATATTTGATTGTTATATTTTCTGGGAGCAAAACCTATGGTCTTCCAGAGTTTCTGCATTTCAATAATTTCCCTGGATTTCACTTCCCAATCTTTGTGGGTTTTAATCTCAAAATTTAATATTTCCTCAACTTTTTCACATAATTCAATTTTAGCTTCCAGGTTTTTCTTCAATGCTGCTTTTATTCCTTCAAAATGTTCCTGGTGCTTCCTGTTGATTTTAGAGGTAGCAACCCTGAATCTCTCCCAGATTTCATCCTTGGATTCATGATGTACTGGCCCAATTTCCCGCCATTGTTCATGATATTTTTGCAAGGTCCTGAAAGCTGAAACAACATTAACTTCCATCAACAAGTCTTCAGCCTTTTCACAAAGTAAAATTTTTAATTCCAGATTCTTCTTCAGATCAAGATCTCGGAGCTCTCTATTGATCTTAATATAATCATAGAACTTCTCAACATGGTAATGATATGTTTCCCAGAGATCTTTTAATTTAGATTGTGGTACCAGGCCAATTGTACGCCATTTGTTCTGAAGCTCCCTGAATTCCTGGAAAGTCTTATTTATTGATTCTTCCTTATTAATCAGGTTTTTAATTCCCTCAATTAAACTGAATTTTTCTTCCAGGTTTGCCTGTTTTTCAAATTCAAGTTGCTGAGTATATTCTGATTTCTTTTTCTTGTACAGGTTCAGAAGACTTTTTAGCTTATCCTCACGGGGATCGGTGTACGGACTAAAATCTTCCGGCTGTCCGCCTTCTTTAAGAAAATGGGCTTTTTTCTGATCAGTTTCAACTTTTAATTTCTTGTAAAAATTAGCTTTTATATGGTCAACATCCTCTTTTACTTCCTGCACAGGACGTTCAGAAACAAGAATGGTTAGAGTATTAATCAGGTCATCAATGGAGAATTTTGAATACTCTACAGATTTAACTTCCTCATCTACTGTTTTTTCAGGATCGGTTTTCTTAACATCTTCTTCAGTGGTAACTTCCGATACATTATTTGCTGCTTCACTCTTTGGTTTTGAGTCTTTCTTATTTACAGGTTTTGCAGCAGGTTTCTTTTTAACCGTTTTATCCTCTGAAGTTTTTTTCTTTGTGGGTTTAGACTTAACCTGATTAGCAATCCCGGATTTTTTATCTTCGCTACTTTTCAGGCCATCTCCTCCCTTTATGGCCGTGTCATTAACAA
>JAUWMO010000167.1 GCA_030613125.1 Bacteroidota bacterium
ATAACTCTGTCTTGGTATACTTTCCTGATTCAATCTCTGAAAGAACTTTTAGCTTAAAACTTTCACTGTACTTCTTAATTGTCCTGTTGTCTTTTAACATATTTACTAGGTATTGTGTAGACATTTTTCAGGACGGGACAATCTGCTTTAACCTACTTACTTCTTACTACTTACTACTTACTTCTTACTACTTACTTCTTACTCTTCCACACCAGTTTCTTCCCAAATCCCAAACGGTTATCGGTATATTTCAACAGGTTAGGTTCCACTGCCCATAAAGTGGTTTTCATTAACATAGCTACAGGGAATCGTTTCAAATAAGCTGTTTTCATCTCTTTTAGCAACTCTTTATCAAGTTTGAATATTTTCCCTTGAAATTGTAGTCCTCTGATCTTTCCAATAATATTCGTTTCCAAAACTACAGATCCTGCCACTATATCCTGGCTCATAGTATCCCGGATATGTTTTGTTTCCATATCAGAAGTAAAGACAAACAGGTTCTTTTTTTCCAGATAAACATAAAAACAATTGGCACACCACGGCTTATTTTTAAATGTAGTGGCAAGGGTCAGAACATGATGTTGCTTTATAAAATCAATAATTCTTTTATCAATATTATTCATATGTGATTTGAAATAACATCCATAAATATATTGATTAAAGTAATAACTTAAGTTGTTTCGTGATTTAATGGTTTTAATTTTGTCTACAGGTTAAATATAAAAATTCGAAATTCTTTCTTCCACCATACCATTCTTCCAATATTCCATCCTTCCATTTTGATTTCACTTAATCCCTTCAGGAACTTGCCCAATCTCTAATGAATACCTACTTTTGCAGGACTTAAAATCTAAAATAGAAACATTATGTTCTCAGGAATTGTTGAAGAGACTGCAAAAGTTGTTAAACTGGAAAAAGACCAGGAAAATATACATATCACTATGGAATGCTCATTTGTTAACGAACTGAAAATCGATCAGAGTATTTCACACAATGGTGTGTGCTTAACTGTTGTTAAAAAAACCAGCAATGATTACACTGTTACAGCTATTAAAGAGACTCTTGAAAAGTCAAATCTGGGCCTTCTAAAAGTTGGTGATAAGGTAAATCTTGAACGAAGTCTGAAAATTGACAGTCTTCTTGACGGACATCTTGTACAGGGTCATGTTGATCAAACTGTTACGTGTACTGAGGTTAAAGAAGCCGAAGGTAGCTGGTATTATACTTTTGAGTATGAACCTGTCCGTGATGATTATATTACTGTTGAAAAAGGATCTGTTTCTGTAAACGGAGTTAGCCTGACAGTAGTTAACTCTGAGGAAAAGTCATTTCAGGTAGCCATTATTCCTTACACCTACGAGGTAACTAACTTCCATCAAATAAAGAAAGGAACTGTGGTAAATATTGAGTTTGATGTAATTGGAAAATACATTGCCAGAATTTTGAAACAACAGCTTGGGAAGTAAAGAAGTTTCAAGTAGTTTTATATAATTGCAGTTTGTTTTAAATTAAATCATCCTTTTGAAACAATATGAAACCTGGTGTCATGTCAAAGCTACTTTTTCAATATGCATTCACTACCCCTAACCCCTAAAGCCTGCCTGAACTGCCCTGCCTGTCCGGTCAGGCGGACATGCCGGTACGGACGGGAATGACATCTGTCGGGCTGGCGAACGGCAGGCAGGGAACGGGCAGGGGAAAACTCTCCCGCACTGGACTTCCCCTTTAGGGATTAAGGGGTGAGCGAGGGAAAAACTTTTACCGTCATAATATATGTGACATGGCACCAGTTATTTCATAATTCAATTATTCCATGTTTATTTTAAAACGTCCACATTCCCGCACTTGTTTATTAACTATCAGAATTCTATCTTTGTGTCCTCATTTTTGAAAGGTGTTATTAGAGATTAAGTAATGCATAAAAAGTTTCCTGAATATAAAGAGTTTGACCTTTCTCAAATCAATATGGACATATTAAAGATTTGGGAAGCGAAAAACACATTTCAAAAGAGCCTGGATAATCGGAAAAATAAGGAAACATTTGTTTTTTACGAAGGCCCTCCTTCAGCAAATGGTATCCCCGGGATTCATCATGTCATGGCCCGTACCATTAAAGATATTTTTTGCAGGTTTAAAACCATGGAAGGGTATTTGGTGGAAAGAAAAGCAGGTTGGGACACCCACGGACTGCCTGTGGAACTCAGCGTTGAAACATCTATGGGTATTAGCAAAGAAGATATTGGAACTAAAATTTCAGTAGAGGAATATAACGAAGCCTGCCGGAAAGATGTGATGAAATATACTGATCAGTGGGAAGATCTTACTCATAAAATGGGGTACTGGATCAATATGGAAGATCCATATATCACATATGATAACCGGTACATTGAATCATTATGGTGGCTGTTAAAAAAGCTTTATAAAAAAGGATTGCTGTATAAAGATTATACTATTCAGCCTTATTCACCTGCTGCCGGTTCAGGACTCAGCACTCACGAACTGAACCAGCCTGGCTGTTACAGGGATGTAAGCGATACAACAATAGTTGCTCAGTTCAAGGTGATCAGAAACAAAGTTTCAGAATTTCTTTTCGAAAATGTTGATACCGATCTGTTTATTCTTGCATGGACAACTACTCCCTGGACACTTCCTTCTAACACGGCTTTGGCGGCAGGTCCTGATATTCAATATGTGAAAGTTAAAAGTTTTAATACTTATACAGGCAACCCAATAACTGTTATTCTGGCAAAGGAGTTATTGAATGTATATTTCCCGGAAAAGGATAAAGATCTGGACCCCGGCAATTACCAGACCGGAGATAAACACCTTCCATATCTGATATTAGGAGAATATTCAGGAAAAGAGCTGGAAGGTGTTCAATTTGAACAATTAATAAAATGGGTTGATCCGGGTAAAAATGCATTTCGTGTTATTCTTGGTGAATTTGTAACAACAGAGGATGGTACCGGTATAGTACATATAGCACCAACATTTGGAGCTGATGACTACCGTGCCGGTAAAGAAAACAATATCCCTCCATTAACCGTTATCGACTCTAATGGTAACATTCAACCACTAGTTGACAGAAAAGGACGCTTTTTCAGAATCGAGGATATGGACCAAACCTTTGTAAGTAAGCAGGTTAATTTAAAGTCATATAGTGAATATAGCGGCCGGTATGTAAAAAATGAATATGATGAAACTCTCAGCAATGACGATCCTACTGTAGATATTGACATTGCCGTTCAGTTAAAACATGAAGGTAGAGCCTTCAAAATAGAAAAACATATTCACAACTATCCACATTGCTGGAGAACAGACAAGCCTGTGTTATATTACCCGCTTGATTCATGGTTTATTAAGACTACAGCTCTTAAAGAAAGGATGATAGAACTGAATAATACTATCAACTGGAAACCTGAAGTAACCGGAAGTGGCAGATTTGGAAAATGGCTTGAAAACCTGGTTGACTGGAACCTGTCTCGTGCACGATTTTGGGGTACACCCCTTCCCATCTGGACAACTGAAGATAAAAAGGAACAGATATGTATTGGTTCAGTTGCTGAGTTGCGGAAAGAAATCGATAAGGCCGTAGATGCCGGATTTATGAAACGAAATCCTTTATCTGGCTATATTGAAGATGATTTCTCAAAAGACAACTATGAACAATTTGATCTGCACCGGCCATTTGTTGATAACATTTTCCTTGTTTCGGACTCAGGGAAAAAAATGTTAAGAGAGCCAACCCTGATTGATGTCTGGTTTGATTCCGGGGCAATGCCCTATGCACAGTTTCACTACCCATTCGCATTAAAAAATTCAAAATTCAAAAATGTTTATCCTGCTGATTTTATTGCCGAAGGTGTGGATCAAACCCGGGGATGGTTTTTTACCCTTCATGCCATTGCTGTAATGCTTTTTGACTCTGTTGCCTTTAAAAATATTATATCCAACGGTCTGGTACTAGATAAAAATGGCAATAAGATGTCAAAAAGACTTGGAAATGCCGTTGATCCTTTTGAAACAATTGAAAAATACGGATCTGATCCGCTTCGTTGGTATCTGATCACAAATGCCCAACCTTGGGATAACCTGAAATTTGACATTGAAGGACTTGATGAGGTGAAAAGAAAATTTTTTGGAACCTTCTATAATACCTATTCTTTTTTCTCTCTTTACGCTAATATTGATGGTTTTTATTATGAAGAAGATGAAATTCCGGTTGCCGAAAGACCTGAAATCGATCGCTGGATCATTTCATTGCTTCATTCTCTTATCAAGGAAGTTAGGGATCATTATGAGAATTACGAGCCAACCAAAGCAGGAAGATCCATTCAGCAATTTGTTGTTGAAAACCTCAGCAACTGGTATGTGCGGTTAAACCGGAAACGATTTTGGGGTGGAGAATATTCAAAAGACAAAATATCAGCATATCAGACTCTTTATACCGCTCTTGAAAAAATATCCATGCTCGCTGCTCCTATTACTCCATTCTATATGGATAAGATATTTATGGACCTTAATAAGGTTTCTGGTAGAAGTCAACACGAGTCAGTACACCTTACAAATTTTCCTGAACATGACCCTGCCCTGTTAGATAAAAAGCTTGAAGAAAAAATGTATATGGCTCAAAAAATCTCCTCAATGGTTTTGGGCCTGAGGCGTAAAGTTGGCTTAAAAGTTAGGCAACCCCTCAATAAAATCATGATTCCTCTTACAAATGGAGCTATTAGAGAAAATGTCGATGCAGTAAGAAACCTTATCCTCTCTGAAGTCAATGTGAAAGAAATTGAATATCTTTCCGATACCTCCGGGATATTGATAAAAAAAATCAAACCAAACTTTAAACTTTTGGGACCCCGGTTCGGAAAACAGATGAAAGTCATAGCTGGTGAAATTGCCCGGATGTCCCAGGATGATATATCCGTTTTTGAAAAGACCGGTAATTATAGCCTGAAAATTGAAAAGGGAGAAATTTTATTAACTCTTGAGGATGTGGAGATAATTTCTGAAGATATTCCCGGATGGTTGGTTGCATTTGAGGGATCTTTAACTGTTGCTCTTGACATTCATGTTACACCGGAATTAAAGGCTGAAGGGATAGCCCGGGAATTGATTAACAGAATACAGAATCTCAGAAAAGAAAGTGGTTTTAATGTAACTGATAAAATTGAAATCCAAATTCAGAGACATGATGCTGTTAATCAGGCAGTTGAAGAACACAAGAAATATATTGGATCGCAAACCCTGGCAAACAAAATTGACCTGGTAGACAATCTTAGGAATAGTAAAGAATTAGAACTTGAGGAAAATGTTATTACCAGGGTTAATATTAAAAAATCAGAGTAATTTTCTAATAAATGGTATTAAACCCCAGGGCAAGTCTTGGACCCGTTTTTCTGAGGCAAGCCTCGGTGAATTAAACCTCACCTTCTCGTCCGCCGAAGTCCCGCTTTGGCGGGACGAAGGAGGATTAAAAAATAGAATCGAAATTATAAAATAATATTCGGGAAAATTTGTTATATTTATATTAAAATTTTTACAGCCATGGCAGAGAAGACAAGATATTCAGATGAAGAGCTGAAGGAGTTTAAAGACATTATTTTGAAGAAGATAGAAAATGCCAGAGAAGATTATAATCTTCTGAAAGATACAATAACTCACGAGCATAGTAATGATACAGAAGACACATCCCCAACCTTTAAGGTTCTGGAGGAAGGTGCAGCTACTCTTTCAAAAGAAGAGGCTGGGAAACTAGCCCAGAGGCAACTTAAGTTTATCCAGCATCTGGAGGCCGCCTTGATCCGTATTCAAAATAAGACTTATGGAGTATGCAGGGAAACCGGAAAATTAATATCAAAGGAAAGACTCCGTGCAGTTCCGCATGCGACTTTGTGTATTCAGGCAAAACAAAACCAGCGTTAAATAAACAACTTAAATTAGAAAACTAAACTGAATAAGGTTAAGCGACTCTTTCAGTTTTATTTCTTTTAGCAGTATACTTTAAATTCGCGGATTAATATTGTTCTATGTCAAAAACTACGAAATCAGTTTTATTCATTCTTGCCATCCTTATTTTAGATCAGAGCCTGAAGATTTGGATAAAAACTAATATGACCCTGGGTCAGGAACACCGGATCATTGGGAATTGGTTCATTCTACATTTTATTGAAAACAATGGAATGGCTTTCGGTATGGAATTCGCTGGTAAAACTGGTAAACAAATCCTAAGTATTTTCAGGATAATTGCTATTGTTGGAATAGGCTGGTATCTCTTACACTTGATTAAAAAAGATGTCTCATATGGATTAATTTTTAGCGTTTCTGCTATTTTGGCCGGAGCAATTGGAAATATGATTGACAGCGCTTTTTACGGAATGATATTTAACGATAGTTATTTTCAGGTAGCTTCTTTTTTTCCTGAAGGAGGAGGATATTCATCTTTTCTCCATGGCCAGGTCGTAGATATGTTCTATTTCCCCATTATCAGAGGATATTACCCCGATTGGTTTCCCTGGAATTCTGGTGGTGAATTTATTTTCTTCCGGCCTGTTTTTAATCTTGCCGATTCCTCAATAACAATTGGCGTAACTTTTATTCTGATCTTCCAAAAACGGTTTTTTGAAGCCTAAATCTATTTTGCTCTTGTCCAGGTGGTTTTTCTGCCAATAAAACGCATTCCCAGAACAAATCCTTTTATTTTAAGATCGGCACCCTCCGTCCACATATAACAATCATATGTTTTTCCATTCTTCGGGTCATAAATTGTGCCATTGTTCCATTCCTTTTCTTCTTCATCATAATTAAAACTCTTAAGAAGTACCAATCCCATAACTGGCTTATTCTGAAGTTTCGGATCGGGATTTTCGTCGTCAACCTTTGGTGTCCCATCATCTTCATTCTCCTCCATTAGCCAGACAATCTTTCCAAAATATTTTCCTCCGGACTTATACACCTCAATTATAGTTTCCTTGTCATCGCTATACCATTTCCCCAGGATATTGTCTCCTGAGGTCCTACTATAGATCATAGTAGTCAGAAAAAGTAAAGAAATTGTGAATAAAACTCTCATAAGATTTGATTTTGGTTTGTGTAAAGATAATTTTTTTTCTATAACTAATTTTTCCTTCCTCATCTCCAGGTCGTTTTCCAGGCTATGATAAAAATATCAGAAAAATTATCTACGTATTATAATGGCTCTATTATGAAATATGTAGCGCAAATTTTTTTCAAGGAATTAGGAATTTTATACTATCGCCAAGGGGTACCAGCAATAACTATAGGGCAACACCCTCTTTTCGTCCGCCAGCTGGCGGACAGAAAGATAATAGGCAGGCATTTCAATGCCTGATACAAAGAATTAACAATTATTATTCAT
>JAUWMO010000036.1 GCA_030613125.1 Bacteroidota bacterium
ATTTAGAGGTACAAGAACAAAAGGGCATGTATAAAGATATAATGCTTCTAAGGATGAGGGCTCACCGAACACCATTAAAAATTAATTTAACTTGTGAGGTAACAGGTACCAGAGGATTTAGCTACCAGCATTCAACAATTAATTAACATTCAGAACTTTAAATAAAGCTTTAAACAGATGAAAACCAGATTATTATTCTTGACCTTTATTCTAACCGGGTTTGCCGGATCAACATTCTCTCAGGAGAAAAAATGGGAGCCAACCTGGGAATCTTTAATAAGCCGTCCTTATCCCCAATGGTTCAAGGATGCAAAACTGGGTATATTCATCCACTGGGGAGTTTATTCAGTACCGGCATATGGAGGAAAAGAATCATATGCTGAATGGTACCTCAGAGGTTTGCAGGTTGGAAGTCCGTTACGTACAAATTTTATGAAAGAAAATTTTGGTGAAGATTTTAACTACAGGGACTTTGCCCCCCTGTTTAAAGCTGAACTTTTTAACCCCGACGAATGGGCCGGTTTATTTGAAAATGCAGGTGCCAAATACATTATTTTAGTATCAAAGCACCATGACGGATATTGCCTTTGGCCAAGCAAGTTTGCTCTTGGATGGAACAGTATGGATGCAGGTCCACACCGCGATCTGGTTGGCGATCTTGCAAAGGCTGTAAGGAAAACAAGTGTAAAGTTCGGCCTGTACTACTCTCTCCCTGAATGGAATAATCCTTTACATAAGTGGTATACCGATCCGAATGACCAGATAAAAGAATATGTTGATAAGCATATGATCCCGCAATTCAGGGAACTTATTCTGGCATATAAGCCTGAAGTTCTTTTTACCGATGGTGAATGGTATAACTCAGCAGAGGACTGGCATGCCAGGGAATTGATTGCCTGGTATTATAACCTGGTTGGTACTGAAGCCATTGTTAATGATCGCTGGGGAGGTGGTAGCAATATTGGGTTCAGAACACCGGAATACAGTTCGGGCCTTAAAGCTTCAGAGCGACCCTGGAGTGAGGTTCGTGGCCTGGGAAGATCCTTCGGTTTGAATAGAAATGAAGAACTTAGTGCATACATGACAGCTGAAGAATTAATTCATTTTTTCGTTATAGCTGTGGCCAATGGAGGAGGAATAACTATAAATGTAGGGCCAAAAGCAGATGGACAGATACCACTCTTGCAACAGGAACGACTTCTTCAGCTGGGAGAGTGGCTCAAGGTAAATGAAGAAGCCATTTATGGATCGGTAATATGGACTAAAACCGGACAGGAACGACCTGTGTCTGTAGAAAGAGTGGATTCAACTATCCGGTTTAACTGGGTTAGAAATACTCCGGTAAAACCTATAAAAGAAGATGAATTTTTTGTGACCTGGAATGGATTCATCAAACCGGATAAAACCAGAGAATATTTTTTTGAAGCACGTGCAGATGACGGTATGAGATTGTGGATAGACAATACACTGGTTATTGATAAATGGAAGAAAGAGGATGACTGCGCTGAAGGAAATATGATGGAAAATGTTGACCGGACAAAAGAAGAAGGTAAAATAAAACTAAAAGCTGACAAATATTATCCTGTTAAGGTTGAATATTATGAAGGAAAACAAAATGCCATGATCTACCTGACATGGTCGGCTGAGGGTGTGGAACGGGAAATTATTCCTTACAAAAACTTATTTTTATCAAAGGAATCTGGTTCAAAGAATGGTCTTAAGGGTGTTTATAAATCTATGTATCAATATCTGGCATACACCGGCAACCATGGAAATGTATATGCCATTTCGCTGGAATGGCCGGAGGAGGATCTTATACTCGAAATTGAAAAACCCTCTGAAAATGTGAAAGTAAGCCTGGTTGGAAGAGATGGATACCTTCCATGGCGGTATGAAAATGGCAAAATGTATATTAATGTAAGTGACGTTAGATTCAATGAAATGCCATCGTTTTGTGCCTGGACATTTAAACTGGAAAACTTGCAATAACAAAAAACTTTAAGACTTAAATTATTATTCCTATCTTAATAAAATCGTTATACAAACCCTTTTAAAAATTTCATAAACTTACCTGAATCATGAATCAGAACTTAAAAAGCCAGAAAGTGTCCGGGGACAACCTCACCCGGAGAAGATTTATCTCAGCTTGTGCAGTTTGCTCTTCCTGCGTTATCGCATCTCCATTTATTCATGTAAGGTCTGCATCTGTTGTTGAACCAGTTTCCGTAAAGCCGAAGATACGGCTGGTTTTCTGCGAAGCTCCAAATGATAAACCCATTTGGCCTAATATTGGATATGATTTTGAATATCGCAGGAATCAATTGCTCCAGAGCCTTCGTAATGGGTGCCCTGATGTGGATTTTCTTCCTGTTGTAATTCTTAATAGTGAAGAAGCGAAAAAATGGCTCGAACAGGACAGTGAAGTAGATGGTTATTTAATCTACATCCTGGGACTTACATGGCAACAGGAACCACTTATGTTTTGCCGGTTGGGAAAACCTACTTTATTGGTTGATGATCTGTATGGCGGATCCGGTGAATTCCTGACACAGTTGCCTGTGGCATTAAGTGAAAAGTTGCCCGTTGAATGGGTCAGTTCATCTTCAATTCAGGATGTGGTAGATTCAGCCCGCTGTTTTAAGGTATTAAAAAAGCCTGGAAAATCAAAAGATGATTTTGTTTTTGCATGCAGACAGACACGTTTGAGGAATACAAAAAAGACGGGTAAATTATCTTTTATAAATGATCCTGTCGCTATTCCCGACTTTGATAATGCCCTGAAACGATTAGGTGAGAAAAAGATCCTTTTCATTGGTGGTGGCTGGGGCGGAGAGGAATTTCGTAAAGCTGCCGGAGCACTTTTAGGGACACAACTTGTACAGTTACCATTTGAGGATCTTTCCATATTGTATGATCAGGCTGACAGAAATGAAGGTGAGCTGTTTGCACAGGATTGGATAACTCATGCCAAAGAAATAGTTGAACCAGGTCATGAGGAGATCATTAACTCCGGATTATTGTATGTGGCTATGAAAAACCTTATGAGAAAACATGATGCTGATGGGATTTCTATAAATTGTCTGGGAGGTTTTTATGGTGGTCATCTTAAAGCTTATCCCTGTCTTGGTTTTAGTCAGTTGAATAATGATGGGTTAGTTGGAGGATGCGAAGCTGATCAAATGTCCGCTCTTACCATGATGGTCGGAAGTACACTTACAGGCAGACCGGGTTTCATTTCTGATCCTGTAATTGATACTTCCAAAAACCAGATAGTATATGCCCATTGCGTGGCACCAACAAAAATTTTCGGGCCTGATGGGGAAGTCAATCCTTATCTTATTCGGGATCACTCCGAGGATCGTAAAGGTGCCTCAATTCAATCGTTATTACCGACAGGATATATGACTACTACCTTTGAAATTGATCCCATGAGAAAAGAGGTTATCTTCCATCAGGCCAGATCGGCTGAAAATATTGATGAAGATAAGGCCTGCCGGACAAAACTAGCCGCGGAAGTTATTGGAGATATTGAAAAGATGACAACTGGCTGGAAATGGGGATGGCACCGGGTTACATTTTATGGAGACCTGAAACCACATTTGGAAGAATTTTGTAACCGTTATAATATGGAACTGATTGAAGAAGCATAAATGGATTGATAATTGTTGATTAAATTGCAGGATGATTGAATATTCCGTTTTAAAAATCCTGACTACCCTAATTTTATTGCAATTATGCATAAAATCAGAGGGTCAGCCTATGGCCGACAGGTGGGAATTTGTTGGAGTGGCTGTAGAGGAACACGGATATACCATCTGGGGAAGTTCTCCAATCATCGGACCGGAGGGGAAGGTACATCTTTTTGTAGCACGTTGGCCTGCCGAATTGAATGTGGATCCGGGATGGCGATCCCATAGTGAAATTGCACATTATATTAGCGATACACCGGAAGGCCCTTTTCACTTTGTGGATATTGCTCTGACAGGTACTGGTAAGGAAACCTGGGATAAATATGGGGTACATAACCCGGCCATTCATAAGGTGGGAGACAAGTATGTCTTATTATATATTGGAAATAATAATCCTAATCGTCCTATCCATCCTCAAAATCAATGTGTTGGAATGGCCGTCTCGGAAGGTCTTTATGGCCCATGGAAAAGGATTGGTGAAGATGGATTGATTCTAAAGCCACCGGAGAATCCGGAATACTGGAACCATAAAGCTGGGAACGGAGTCAATAATCCTGCCTTTCTACAGCATCATGATGGGGGATTTTTTCTATATTTCAAATCAGAAAAAGCAAGGATGGGTTTAGCTATTGCTGAGAATTTGGAAGGACCCTATGTTCAACTGCCCTATCCAATTACTTCTAATGATTTGAGGATCGAAGATGGGTATGCATTTATAATGGATGGCTTGTTTTATCTGCTTACAACAGATAACGAAGGCATCATCAGAAAGGGAGGAGGGATATTATGGCGATCTGTTGATGGAATAAGATTCGAAATCCAGGAACCAGGCTATTATCCAATAGAAGCATATCTATGTAAAGAAAAATTAAAACATGCTAAGAAATACTACGGGGGCAATATCATAAAATTTGAGCGGCCACAGGTGCTGATGATGAATGGTAGCCCTGCCTACCTTTATGCTCCTTCTGGGTATCATATTTTTGGAGGTGAGAGTACGGCCAGTTATGTCCTGAAATACAAAAAGTAAATGGAAATAAGAAACAAAGTAATTTTTGTCTTAGGATTTTTCCTTATGTTTTTTTTGGGCACACAGATAAGTTTTGGATCTGATGCGTCTAAGCGTACACTGAAGGTTATCAGTTATAATATCTGGAACGGATTTGACTGGGGTAAGGATGAGGTCCGAAGAGTCCGGTTGATAGCATGGGTGAAATCCCAGAAACCGGATATTGTTGCGCTTCAGGAATTGTGCGGATATACAACTGAAAAACTTCTCGAGGATGCAAAAAAATGGGGACATAACCATGCCGTTATCCTGAAAACCTCAGGTTATCCGGTAGGGATAACTTCCAGGAAGCCTATTGAAGTGAAGGAAAAAATTTTTGAGGGCATGCATCATGGAGCTTTGCATTGTAATACTTTTAAGGTGGATATTTTTGTTATTCACTTTTCCCCGGCAAGTTATTTAAAAAGAAGAGAAGAAACGAAGATCATCCTGGACCGGCTTGAAGTGGTATCCAGAAATTCGGATTCATACATGGTTTTAGGAGATTTCAATGCACTCTCTCCCTTCGATGCAGATTTCTACAATATCAATGGCCCCTTGCTAAGCCGGATGAGAAAAAGAAACAACGGAAAATCGGGAAATTTATTTAATGACAACCTCGATTATGCTGTTTTATCAGCCTTTCTTGCCTTCCCGTTGATGGATGTATGCCAGCCATTCACCCAAGGTATTCTAGAAAGGGGAAGTTTCCCGGGACGGGTACTCGGACCTGTCAATGGAGAATCAGAGGAGGAATTGGTAGCCAGGCTGGAGCGCATAGATTTTATCCTGGCCTCACCGGAACTGGCAGAAAAATGCACGAAGGCAATAATTTGCAACGGTAAGGAAAACTGGTTTCTCTCTGACCATTATCCGGTAGTGGTAGTATTTCAAATCAAGGGAGGTTAAATGCTTAAAATCCGGTTGGATATCTGAGCCTTATGAACGGATACCAGAGAATTCAGAAAGTACTTAAAGGTGAATGGCCTGACCAGAGACCGGTCATGCTCCACAACTTTATGCATGCAGCCAGGGACGCTGGTTATACAATGAAAGAGTATCGGGATGATCCTGAAAAAGCTGCTCGTACCCATATACAGGCAGCTGAGAAATTTGATACAGATGGAATATTAATAGATATTGACACAGCTACCCTGGCCGGAGCGGTTGGAGTTCCTGTTGATTTCCCGGAAAACGAACCGGCCAGGGTTGAAGGTGCTGCTTTACAAGACATTAAAGAGATAGAAGGCCTTGTGCCGATTGACATCTCCGGAAATGAGAGAGTCCAGATGTGGTTGGAGACATGCAGGATAGTGAAAGATTATTTTGGTAATGAAAAATTTATCAGAGGTAATTGTGACCAGGCCCCTTTTTCATTGGCCGGTATGATGCGTGGGTTGGAAAATTGGATGATGGATCTTATTTCGAATGCTCCATTTACGCATAAATTGCTGAATTACTGTACGGAAATTGCAATTCAATTCATCAGGCTCATGGCAAGGACAGGGGTGGATATGGTTTCAAATGGGGATAGCCTGGCAGGGCCTGAGATGATTTCTCCCGACTTATACAGGGAATTTGCCCTTCCATATGAAAAAATGATTATTGACGAGGCGCATAAATTGAATTTACCTTATGTTCTTCATATTTGTGGTAATACTGATTTAATCCTGGAGGATATGATCAGAACAAGACCAGATGCACTTGAATTGGATTATAAAACTGATATATATAAGATATATGATTTTTGCCACAATAAATTGACTTTCATTGGCAACATCGATCCGACCGGTATCCTTGCCAGGGGGAGGACCCCGGATGTGGAAGAGAAAGTAAAAGAATTATTAATAGTTTACAAGGAATCACCCCGCTTAATAGTAAATGCAGGATGTGCAATTCCTCGCGATACTCCATCTGAAAATATAAAAAAACTAATTGAAACAACCCGTACTGCCCTGCCAGCTGAGCGGTCAGAAAGATAAAAATAGGATTAACCTTATACACCTGACCACTGAGAACTGGAGGACTGATACAACAATCCGGTCTGGTCAGCAGAAGAAACAAATTATGAGAATTGTAATTTTAATTCATTTACTCTCTATAGTCTCATTTGCTGCTTACAGCCAGCCCGACCTTAAAAAGTATCAGGTAGTATGGGATAAGCCAAGCTCTGACTCTTGGGGTTCAATGCCGGCTGGAAATGGAGATATTGGAGTGAATGCCTGGTTGGCGACAACAGGGAGCTTAAATTTCTTTATAGGTAAAACTGATGCATGGAGTGAAAATGGCAGGTTGCTGAAGATAGGTAAACTCAAAATGGAATTCTTTCCGAATCTTTTTGCCCAGGCTGATAGCTTTTATCAGGTACTCGAATTTGATAAGGGCTTGATTCGTATTGAGGCATACAAGAAAAAACAATATTGTAAAGTGAGCCTTTGGGTGGATGCGAACCATCCGGTTGTACACGTGGATGTTAAAAGTTCTGTGCCTGTTAAATTATCAATAAGAAATAATATATGGCGAACCCGGCGCCGGCAACTTAAAGATGAAGAAATACGGTCAGCATATGGGCTGATAAATGCACCTTTTAATGTTTTTACTGAACCCGATATTGTTGTGACCGGACTTAGTGATAAGATACAATGGTGTCACCGAAATAACAGATCTGTATATAAAAGTGTACTTGATATTCAGGCTTTATCTGAATTTGCAGATCAGTCGGAGGATCCGTTATTAAACAGAATTTTTGGTGCAACGGTTTATGGAGAAGGCCTCAAAGTTATATCTTCTGTTGATATTGTTTCAGAACCCGCGAATGAGCATGCTATTCAGGTATGGGTACAAACATTGGGAAAAGGATCGCTTAATGATTGGAAAAAAACAGTGATCAATGGCATAAGGAATTTAAGTCAGATACCACGAAAGACTCAATTGAAGAATCATATTGAATGGTGGGAGAAGTTCTGGAGTAAACACTGGATAATAGTTCAGTCAGATGAAAATCCTGATTCTGTATTTAACCTTACACGAGGTTATTTGCTTCAAAGGTATATTAACGCTTGCTCTGGCAGAGGAGATTTTCCGATCAAGTTTAATGGTTCCATATTTAATGTAAATCTTGAAAAGCCTGTCGGTCAGTTTCCGGCCGGATATGATGCTGATTTCAGGAATTGGGGTGGATGTTATTGGTTCCAGAATACGCGGCTACCCTATTGGTCTATGCTGTCTGCAGGTGATTTTGATATGATGAAGCCCTTGTTTAAAATGTATATGGATGCACTTCCTTTAGGACGGTTCAGAACAGAGAAGTATTATGGACATATAGGAGCTTATTTCCCTGAAACAATGTATTTCTGGGGCACCTGGAATAATAATAACTATGGATGGAACAGAACAGGAAAACCCGATGGATTAACAGATAATATGTATATCAGATATTACTGGCAGAGCGGTATTGAACTAATCACTATGATGCTCGATTATTATGACCACACTAATAATCTTCAATTTCTCAAAGATACACTCCTTCCGTTTTCAAAGGAGATCCTGCTTTTTTACAATCAACATTATCGTCGTAATTCAGAAGGCAAAATTGTATTTGAACCATCTCAATCACTGGAAACTTATTGGGAAGGAACCATAAACCCGATGCCTGAGATTGCGGGTTTGAGGTATATAATCCCCAGGTTGTCAGGTTTTGAATATCTCATAAAAGATAATGATTATTTTGAATTTTGTGAAACTCTTTATAATGATTTGCCTGAAATACCTGTTCGTGAAGTTAACGGGTTAAGGATGTTGTCACCAGGTAGTAAACTGGGAGAAAAACATAATATTGAAAATCCCGGACTTTATGCAGTCTTTCCATACCGGTTAATTGGAATTGGAAAGAACGGCCTTCAATTAGGCATAGCTGCATATAATCACAGGTTACATAAACAAATATTTGGCTGGCAACAGGATGGGATACAGGCAGCCTTGCTGGGCCTTGAGTCTGAAGCAAAAAGAATTGTTTTGAAAAATTTTAATACATGGCATTCAGGAAGCAGGTTCCCGGCATTCTGGGGTCCGAATTATGACTGGATTCCCGATCAGGATCATGGAAGTGTATCAATGATTGCCCTTCAGAGAATGCTGGTCCAATATGAGGGTAGAAAAATTTTGCTTTTCCCTGCCTGGCCTCATGAATGGGATGTCGATTTCAGGGTAAACACCCCTTTTAATACGGTCATTACCGGAAAATTTAAAAATGGCGAACTGAAAGAATTTGCTGTTACACCTACTGAAAGAGAAAAAAATATTACTTTTTTCCGGAAATAATTAATTCGTAATGAAATGAAAATACAAGCTATCCTAATCACATTTATTTATTTGTTGTTCAGTCAGTCATTGTTTTCGCAAAAAATAATCTTTTATATTTCACCCGATGGAAATGATAATTTTCCTGGTACTGAAAAAGAACCTTTTGCTTCGCTGAATGGGGCACGCAACCAGATAAGGGTGCTGAATAAGACAGGAAAAGTTTCAGATACAATCGTTGTAAAGGTAAAGGATGGAAAGTATTTTTTGACTTCTCCTTTTATCCTGGAACCTGAAGATAGTGGGAAACCCAACAGACCGGTGATATACAAAGCTGATGAAGGTGCAAACCCTGTTTTTTCAGGTGGAAGGATTATTTCCGGCTTTAAAACACTATCAGACGGAACATGGTTTGTTAAAATACCGGAGGTGAAATATTGGAACTGGCATTTTGAACAATTATATGTGAATGGCTGCAGGGCTGTCAGGGCCAAAAGTCCAAACAAAGGATACTTTTATATGAAAAATGTGACTGAAGATGTTTGGGTAAAAGGAGATGGAAGGGCGCCGGAAAAAGCAAGGCAGGTCATTGAAGTGAATTCAGAAAACATTTTAGATTTGACATATTTGGCTAAAGGGAACTTTAACAATGTGGTAATGGTAGTTTTTCATAAATGGGATATCACCCGCAGAAACCCGGATAAGGTGGAGATTGATCCAGATGCAAGAATTTATACATCCGGAGCTGGAATGAAACCATGGAATTCATGGCAACCTGACCAAAGATATATCCTTGAGAATTATGAGGCAGCCCTGGATTATCCCGGGGAATGGTTTCTTGATCAGACTGGAAATTTAAGGTATATTCCAGGAAATAATGAGAATATTGAAACTTCTGAAGTTATTAGTCCTGTGCTTCGAAATTTGATAATTTTCAAAGGAGATCCGGCAGGAGGAAGATATGTTGAAAATATCAGCATTGAAGACCTGAAGTTCATGCATTCAGCTTATTACATGCCAGAAGAAGGATTTGAACCTGCTCAGGCAGCTAACCCTATTGATGCAGCAGTGCAGGCTGATGGGGCCAGGAATATTGTTTTAATAAATTGTGAAATTGCCCACACCGGAAATTATGGAATATGGTTCAGGAAAGCCTGTAATGATTGTAAGGTTGAACATTGTTATATCCACGATCTTGGTGCAGGTGGAGTGAGGATAGGAGAATCGATAATTCCGGGGGAAAAAGATCTGATTACACACAGGATCTCAGTTGTAAACAATATTATCCAGTCAGGAGGGTACATATTTCCTTGTGCTGTGGGTGTTTGGATAGGTCAAAGTAGTGATAATCTGATCGATCATAATGACATTGGAGATTTTAGATATACTGGAGTTTCAGTCGGATGGCGATGGGGATATGAATTCTCTCCGGCTAAAAGAAATCAGATTACTTATAATCACATTCATCATATTGGCTGGGGTGTTCTTAGTGACATGGCAGGGGTTTATACTCTTGGCCCATCGGAAGGAACAGTGGTGAATAATAACGTAATCCATCATGTTTATTCCTATTCCTATGGAGGATGGGGCTTATACCCCGATGAAGGTTCAAGTAATATTATTATGGAGAACAACCTGGTGTATAAAACAAAAACCGGTGGTTTTCATCAACATTACGGGAAGGAAAATATGATAAGGAACAATATTTTTGCTTTTAACCAGAAATACCAGTTACAATGTACAAGGGTGGAAGATCACCTCTCTTTTGCCTTTTCAGGAAATATAGTTTTCTTTGATGAAGGTGCCCTCATGGCAGGTCCCTGGGATAAAATAGACGTGACAGTTGATAATAATATTTATTGGAACCCCAAAAATAAAAATATTGATTTTTCGGGAATGAGCTTCAGGGAATGGCAGAATTCAGGTAAGGATCGAAATTCAATAATCGATGATCCGCTATTTGTTGATCCTGAAAATTTTGATTTTCATTTTCGCAGGAATTCTGTGACCCGGAAAACAGGTTTTAAACCTTTCGATTACTCAAAGGCAGGAGTTTATGGTGATATTGAGTGGAGAAAGCTTGCAAGGCTTGATGAAAGAGTCAGATTAAATTTCGAAAAGATAATGGAAGAAACTGTAAAATGATCAGGTCAATTAAAAATATTTATAATAGAATTGAAATTCTTAATAAAATAAAAATGTAAAAATGAAAACAAAATCTTACTCAACAAACCTTGTTAAAGGTGTTATCCTGGCTGTGGTTGGTATTTTATTGATAATATTTCCTGTCCAGGTTGTAAAAAGTATTACCATTGTCTTTGGATTAGCTGCTTTGTTAGCAGGTGCTGTAATCCTGTATACCTATATCATGAGTAGAAGCAGGAATGAGGAAGTGAGTATATTCCTGCTGTTTGAGGGAGCACTTGATCTGATTTTTGGAATTATACTGGTACTTAACCCGGCAATCTCTGTTAAAATTTTCGCTTTGCTTATTGGGCTTTGGGTAATTGTTGAGGGAATATTCAGAATATCTGACTCGTTGAAAATGAAGAATAGAGGAATGGAAAACTGGGGAAGATCACTTTTTGCAGGAATGCTTTTTCTGATTTTGGGGATAGTAGTCATTTTTCATCCTGAACTGACCACAAAAGCGTTAACTATCTGGGTTGGGGTTGTGGTGATGGTATTTGGTATTTTAGAATTGTTCATTGCAGTTCATTTGAAAAAATTATCCGGGCAACAGTAGTTTTTGATCACCTATAAAATCATAAATACATTAAATTTATTTGATAATGATTAGGAAAATATTCCTTTTTTGTTTTTTGATTTTATGGTTGACCTTTTATTTGGGTCTGACTTCTTGTATTAACCGGGAAAAGAACCAGGAAATTCGTTTTGGGATTTGTGCCGATGTCCATAAGGATATTATGCATGATGCCGATGAAAGGCTTCAGGCCTTTATAGATTATACAAACCAGGAAAAAGTTGATTTCACCATTCAACTTGGAGATTTCTGCAGACCCTATGAACACAATGACACTTTTTTGAGCATATGGAATTCATTTGAAGGACCACATTACCACGTTCTGGGAAACCATGATATGGATGGTGGGTTTACAAAGGAACAAACAATTGCATATTTGGGTATGAAAGCTAAGTATTATTCGTTTGACAAAAAAGGATTTCACTTTATTATACTTGATGGCAATGATACTACTGATCCACCCCAATCAGGGTATGCCCGGTACATAGGTGAAGATCAAAAGGAATGGCTGAAAAAAGATTTGGCTTCAACTGATCTCCCATGTATATTATTCTCACATCAAAGACTTGAGGATGAATGGGGTGTTGAAAATGCCACAGAGATTCAGAGAATACTGGAAGATGAAAATGAGAGGGCCGGTAAGATAAAAGTACTGGCTTGTTTTAACGGCCACAGCCACCTTGATGGAGCAATAGAAATCAATGGAATATGGTACGTGGAGGTGAATTCCATGTCCTATTTCTGGGTTGGAGGTAATTATAAACATCTAAGTTACAGTAAAAAGATCGATGAAAAATATCCCTGGATAAAATACACATGTCCTTACAAAAATCCTTTGTATGCTTTAGTTACAGTAAGCAGGGACGGAACTATCAAAATAGAAGGATCAAAGACTGAGTGGGTTGGATCTTCACCTGCAGAAATCGGATATACCAAGGACCTTTATTATATGGAAAGGATCAAGCCGGAAATTTCGGACATGATACTAAAATAAGGGTGTGTAATTTGCAGAATTTTACTACGTAGTAAAAATGTTATAATATATAATATAACAGGATGTTAACTTACATGATTAAGGTAAAGTTTGATTTTTTTATGAAAATTTATCCGGTCTGGGTAATTATTTTGTTGCCTTTTTTATCCGGTTCTTGTCAAACCCACCCGTCACCGGAAAAGGGAATGCCCAACATTGTATATATCCTGGCTGATGATATGGGTTATGGAGATGTAAGTTGCCTCAGTCCCGATTCAAAAATTTCCACACCTAATCTGGATAAACTGGCAGAGCAGGGGATGGTATTTACAGATGCTCACTCTGGTTCATCTGTGTGCTCACCAACACGCTATGGAATTTTAACAGGTCGGTATTCATGGAGAAGCAAGCTGAAAAATTCAGTTCTGTGGCCCTGGGATGAACCTCTGATTGAAAAAGACCGATTGACTATTGGTGATTTTTTGAAACAATACGGATATTCTACTGCCTGTATTGGTAAATGGCATCTTGGTTGGGATTGGCATACAACCGATGGCTCAAGATTAAATGACTATATCCCCGTAGGAGTGTGGGACGATAAAATACGAACCAAACATGGGAAAAAGGTTGATTTTTCATTGCCGGTCGAAAATGGGCCCATAACACGAGGGTTTGATTATTATTTTGGTGATGATGTGCCAAATTTTCCACCCTACTGTTTTATTGAGAATGACCGTACAAAAGGCATACCCGGAACGGAAAAACCGAAAAACATGTTTGGTAGTCCGGGGCCGATGTTAGAGGGATGGCAACTGGACCAGGTGATGCTTGCCATTACCCGGAAAGCCGTGGAATATATAGGTGCAAAACCGGGAGAAAGCCTGTTTAACAAAAAAGCAGACAATCCGTTTTTTCTCTATTTCCCCCTTACTGCCCCTCATACGCCCATTGCACCCGCCGATAGTTTCAGGGGTACCAGCCTGGCAGGTGCCTATGGCGATTATGTTCAACAGGTTGACTGGACAGTTGGCCAGGTTATGGAAGCTCTCAGGAAAAGCGGGCAGGCAGAAAATACCCTGCTAATATTTACGAGCGACAACGGATCACCGGCACGGGACGGAACAAATATGAGCGGTCCCGTAAATTCTGTTTTGAAATTCGGTCATAATCCACACTATATTTTCAGAGGAACCAAAGCAGATATCTGGGAGGGGGGGCATCATGTGCCATTTATTGCAAGATGGCCAGGGAAAATTGCCCCGGGTACATCAAGTGATGAAATTATTTGTTTAACTGATCTGATGGCAACCTGTGCAGCTATAATAGGAGAGGATCTGCCTGAAAATGCCGGGGAGGACAGTTATAACATACTTCCGGCATTTTTCAGGGAACAAAACAATATCCCTATCCGGGAAGCTACTGTTCATCACTCTAGTAAGGGGATGTTTGCCATTCGCCAGGGAGACTGGAAACTGATCATTGGAAAAGGCTCGGGAGGTTGGAGTGGTGGAGGGGAGAATGATCCTGCTCCGGGACAACTCTACAATTTACGTAAGGATCCGGGTGAAACGAATAATCTATATGAACAGAGGTCTGATATGGTAGTTAAACTAAGATCTTTGCTTGAGAAGTATAAGACTGAAAACAGGAGCACACCAATGCCAAGTAGATAGATATCAATTAAATACCAGGACGTTATGAAGAATTTGCTCATTAATTCATTGAAAGGTCTCTTTTTTTTATTGTTTATTTTCATTTTCTCCTCATGTATTCAGGATCATGAAAAGAAAACCTTAAAACCCAACATAGTATATATTCTTGCTGATGATATGGGATATGGTGATGTATCTGCAATAAATGAAAATGCAGCCTGGAACACACCAAATATCGATCGCCTTGCTGATGAGGGCATGGTATTTACCGATGCTCATTCAGGATCAGCAGTTTGTACACCTACCCGGTATGGAGTCCTCACAGGGAGGTACTCATGGCGTTCCAGCCTGAAAAGTGGAGTTATCTGGAGTTGGGATGACGAAATCATTGAGGAGGGCAGAATGACTGTCGGATCTTACCTTCAGGAGCATGGTTATAAAACAGCTTGTATTGGTAAATGGCATTTAGGTCTTGGTTGGCAAAGATACGAATCAGTAACTGATAGTATTGATTTCGGGAAACCGGTATTAAACGGACCCATTACCCGTGGTTTTGATTACTTTTTTGGAATAACTGCTTCACTGGATATTCCGCCTTATATGTACATTGAGAATGATCGCTTAACAGCGCTACCCGATCGGTTTACCGAAAGTAATACTAAATTTGGTTGGTGGAGACTAGGTCATACCGGAAGCGATTTTATACATGAACAGGTCCTTCCAAAATTGACAGAAAAAGCAGTTGCCTTCATAGATAAACATGTTGAGGAAAATAGTGACCAGCCCTTTTTCCTGTATTTCCCCCTGCCGGCACCTCATACACCAATCCTGCCCACAAAAGAATTTCAGGGAAAAACGGGAACAAACCCTTATGGCGATTTTGTTTTGCAGGTGGACTGGACCGTGGGTCAGGTTATTGAGGCTATTGAGAAACACGGACTAACTGAAAATACTCTATTTATATTTACCAGCGATAATGGGTGTGCCCCACAGGCCCGGTATGATGAACTTGCCGAACATGGGCATAATCCCAGTTACATTTTCAGAGGGCATAAAGCCGATATTTATGAAGGAGGACACAGGATCCCATTCCTGGCACGATGGCCGGAAAAAATAACACCAGGATCTGTTAGTGATGAAACAATATGCCTTACTGACTTGCTTTCAACAACTGCTGATATATTAAATGATACACTACCGGCCGGTGCCGGTGAGGATAGTTATAGCCTGTTGCCTGTGTTTAACGGGGAGAGTCTTGATAGGTCTATACGTGAAGCCACAGTTCATCATTCGGTAAATGGGTCATTTGCCATCAGGAAGGGGAAATGGAAATTAATTATGTGCCCCGGGTCAGGGGGATGGAGTTATCCAACTCCCACAGAAACAAAAGAGTTGGACTTGTTTCCTTTACAATTGTATGATATGGAAACGGATGTGGGAGAAACAAAAAATATTGCCGAAGAAAATCCGGAGATCGTCAATGATTTGAAACTACTTTTAAAGGGATATATCCTTTCAGGAAGGAGTACCCCGGGAGAACCTCAGGAATATGTCAAAAGTGAAAAATGGCCCGGCCTTAAATGGATGGAAATATAAGATAATTAAAATGTTAGCAATGAATTTAAGAAGGTATTTAATACTGTTACTAATGGTGGTGGCGGGTTGTTCTGATAAGTCGGATTACCATAGAACCTTAAAGAAGATCCAGGCTACACCAACCAATTTCATACTTTGCATGACGGATGATCTGGGATGGGGCGATCCCGGATACAATGGAAACCAGATCATCAAAACTCCCAACCTGGATGATATGGCCTCGGGCGGATTGGTATTTAACCGTTTTTATTCTTCCTCACCGGTGTGTTCCCCAACCCGGGGGAGCTGCCTGACAGGCCGGCATCCTTACAGATATGGTATTTTTGGGGCCAATACCGGACATCTGCCTAAGGAAGAAATTACCCTGGCCGGGATCTTAAAAGGAAAAGGGTACAGAACCGGCCATTTTGGGAAATGGCATCTGGGAACGCTGACAAAATCAATAAAAGATTCGAACCGGGGTGGTATTGATGGTGGAAAGCACTATGCACCGCCATGGGAGCATGGTTTTGAAGTTTGTTTTTCAACCGAAGCAAAAGTCCCTACCTATGATCCAA
>JAUWMO010000306.1 GCA_030613125.1 Bacteroidota bacterium
CGGCAAAAAGTAAATTTGCACTACATAACAATAATATTAGAAAACTCACTTTAGGTAAAAACCTGATTTTTTTGTATACTTTAACCATGATAAATTACTTTTTATGAATTCACCTGCTAATTATTAATTCAACGTCAATTCGGTTTAAGGTCAATAATTAAATACCAGAAGGACTGTATTTTACATCATTCTGATTACCTGGAATAATGGAATGTTGGAATGTTGGAATGAAGTATGGTTATTTACGATATTTTACTTCCAATAATCCATTCTTCCATTTTTCCATTTTTAGTTTTAGGATTAATCTGAATTAGACCTAATATTCAATATTTTATCATATAAACCTTATCCCGAACTCACATTAATTCAAGTTGATTTTCACTTTCTTTCTTGGAGTAATTTTTACCGGTCCCATTAAGCCTGACGCTGGCAGTGGCTCAAAGCCAAATTCACGGGGTATTCTTGTTGATTCCCCGGTCTTTCTTTTTCCATATTTCTGATACAAATCTGAGGGAACCGGTAAGGGTTCTTTAAATGCCGAAACACGATTAATATTTGTGTTCGTTACATAGATAACCATGGTATTTTCTCCCGCATGAACAAATCCTGTTATATCAATAGTCTGCCCGGTCATCCAGACTATACCAGCTTCTCTTCCGTTTATCCTGACATCGGCTATATTCCCCACCCTGCCAGGATCCAGGTGTAAGGAAATATTTTCACGGATATAATTACCAGGTATTTCAAATGTTATTTCATACCTGCCTTTACCACTAAAATTACGGGTGTCAGGATCGTCTGTCCATGACTTTAACATGGATAGCTCTCTCTCTACTCTTTCAAAATGATTGCTTTCTAAAGTAAGATGCCAGATACCGGCAATATGCAAAGGGGATGGCAGGTCGTAAACCCTGTTTGATTTATCAGACACGACACTGTTCTTCACTACCTTTGTGTTATACACTCCATTTTCTGTTACAATTGCCCAAATGCTATTTTCTGAAACAGCAATAATCTCAGAAAAATTTGTTTCTTCCACATGTATAACATCATCTCCCTTTTCAAAGATCAGTATAGTTGATTCCCAGGGACTTAATTTTAACGGCATTTTTATGCCTGTTTCATTTTCTTTATAAAGAAATAATTGTGAAGTTTCCCCTGTATAAGGGTCCCATTTCCAAACAGTACGGTTCTTAACCCTGAATGTAACCGGGATATTACTTGATATATTCTGAATATTAGACACGAAATATATATCCGCATCTTTTAACTTACGATGCAAAAAGGTCAAACCATTGTTTTTTCTGATTCCTTCATAAACAAAATCAATCCCAAAATCCGGCTGGATATATTTTTTAATAATCTTTATGAACGGATCTAAAGATGCACTGTATTGATCCCACCATATTTCCCTGTGTATCACCTTATTAAGGAAATGTACCCGGCCGTCACCATAATTTACTGCCCTCATATCTTTACCATTCAGATCCTTGAACATTAACCTGACGATCTTTTGCAATTCTTCATCGTTACTTTCAGATCCAATCAGCCCTGTGGAATATTCCGGGAGCCGGTCGAGTGCAATAATAACTCCCCCGCTCCTGACATAATTCTCAATAGCTTTTAATGTTTTCAGGGGTATGTATTTAATATTTGGGATCAGAAGGATTTTGTATTCCATATTTCTGATCCTGATCAATCCCTTTTCAAAATTGGCTATGTTTTGTAAAGCATCATCGTTCAGAAGGTCAAAATCATATCCGTTAGATATAAGAAGATTTCCCAGTTCACCCCAATCAAAACTGCGTGTCCATCTGCGCGCATCCAGGGTGTTTTTTGACCATTGGTTTGCCAAAGGAGAGTATATGGCTATGTCAGGAGTAAAACTTCCCTGCCGTAATAAGAAGGAACAACGGGCAATGTATTCAGTCAGTTTCGGATAATACTTCCACCACACATTACTGGGATTGATCTGTGGTGCCCAGGGCATCCGGCGTGATGGCGCCAAATCACGTTCAGGCAGAAAGCTGTAACCATGATTATAAAATTTGGTTGCCCCTGAACGCAAAAATCCATCAGCAGCTATTTTGATTTCTTCAAGTGTGGCACGATACCTTTCCCAGTGTAAAAAGGTAAAGGCCTCAACGGATATAATATCCCGGCCATAAATATGAGCTCCGGAGGCAACGTATTTTTTAGGACCTATGCGCGTATCAAACCACGGATGCTGATCTTTTTCACCGGGTGTTATTTCCATTTCAGGGATGTGGGTCATACCGGCAGCCTGCAGAATATCCGTTTCAAATCCATAAGGCTGGATGCGGCCTTTTACTCCGTTTTCTTCGCACCAACCTAAAAAGATTTCAAAAAAAGCTTCCCTGCCAATTTCATTAAGAAAATCATTTACATCATAACGAATCCTGGGGGAGATATCTCCAAGCTGCCACCATATGGCGGGCAAATATTGTGTAATGTCATAGCCTTTCCGTTTTTCAAATTCTTCAATAAGTCCGGTTGACCATTTGATGCCACTGGCCAGGTATGGTAATTCAAAACTGTCCCCAAAAAAGGAATCCACTGTTTTCCCAAATTCATTGCCGATTGCCTTTTTGAACTTTTCTCCGAGATAATTACAATAAGACATCATAGATGCTTTGTTAAAATGATCCACAGCATTGTGTGCCTCATTCTTTGCTAACCAAAAGGCCATCAAGCGCCAATCTCCTTCCGGAACTTCCCATTCCAGATTTCCTTTTTTCACATTATTGTTAAGAACTATCAAAGTACTCTCATCAATAATATTATTTTCAACCCTTCCGCCCACCACAGCAAGTAGTTTTTCTTCGCCGGATAAAGTCGGTTTATACAATTCCCATGACCGGTTTGTTTTTATAAGTTCATTGGGTAATATTCCATTAAAAAGTTGTGGCCCTTTAAGATCAACAAATGTTGGGATCATGTCTTTAGACCTGTCTTCTTCAGCCACCCATGAGCCTCCGAAAATCCAGAATGGTCCACCAAAATTAAATGACACTTCCATACCCAGTCGTTTTGCCTCTTTAACCGTATGCTTTACCATATCAAAAAATTCATCCGATAAATAGGGGATGTTACCTTTCTCGTAAAACGGGGCCATTGTGATTTGTTCCACACCACGAATTCCCTGCTGACGCATTTGTTCCAGTTCCCAGGTAATCTCTTCTTTGCTAACTGCATTCCCGGGCCACCACCATCGTGTATGAGGCCAGCAATCCAAAGGCGGGTTCTGAAAATCGTTCTTCAGATACTCTAAAGATTTTTGTGCAACTAATTGTGTTGCAAGCAGTAAAAAAAATATAATTATTGATTTTCTCTTCATAAAATCGAAAAATAAAACCCCCAACCGCCGCCAAGCTGGTCAATTTTTAATAAAACAGTATTTTCTCCTTTTCGAAAATGAATGGTAAGGATTTCCTGATTTGGTTCTGCTTTACGGCCAATTTTATGATCAAGTACAAGTTTGTCATTAATCCACATGCGAACGCCATCATTGCTGCCAATGCCGATTTGAACATCTGTATCCTTTTCCATATGAATAGTTCTTCCCGCATATACCACACCATTATCAGAGGGATGGTAAATTTTGGTAAAATCAATATAACCGGAAATCTCATTATTAAAATGCTCCCATTTCACTGACCGGCCACCACTCCCGGTATATGTTTTGGATATATCAAATTCTTGTTCAGGTGGGTAAATTATCTGCAATCCATTTTCATTTGTGTTATCAAATGGTCCTATGAGCCACCAGTCCGTAATAAATGTATTCGCTGCTTTTACACGATCAATAAAACGCCGGATGTTGCCAACATCCTCCCGCTCGGCCATCCTGGTGATCTTATGTTCGGCAATTATCCGCTCGAATTTTTGCAGTACATCCTGCATTTCCTCTTTACTCAGAAAAGCATAGCCTCCTGTTGAATAAAAATATAATCGTGTATAAATAACAGGCAGGTGTGCCAACTCCACCCGCTTCAGTAAGGCGGGGTCATCTACTGCTGCCGCTTCTGCTTTTACAAATAATTCTTCAGCTTTTTTAACCAGTTCCGGTGTCAGGTATCCCCCATCGGTCGGTTCAGCATAAATACTGAAATAAACACTGTCCGGTTTAACTTTTTCATGCAAAAGCTTGATG
>JAUWMO010000025.1 GCA_030613125.1 Bacteroidota bacterium
TTTTGTTTCTTAAAAGCCTCATAGGTATCAGGCCTTTCCCCAACCGTACTATTTTCCCATTTCTTCACTTCATCATATTTCATATATGTCATAATAGTAATCCCATCAGCAAATTCCCGATCCTGAGATGGCACCTGAGTCATCAGAAGGAAACTTTGTGGCCAAACTTTTGAATCATAGTTTAATAACGTCCATACATTTTTATCCCTTGAATAATAAACATTGTAATTCAGATATTTATGTATATTTTTTTTTAATATTAAATATAAAGTAAACACAGAAGCAGTGTTATTTAGTCCGATTATTCTATTGAAATAAACCCTTCTAACCTTTTCTTCAGGTATCATTTTAAGGGTAAGTGCAGGATGGATATCAGAAATAAAGGTACTGGCATAAAGTTTCTCACCATTTCGTAATAACACACAACAAATCTTATCTTCTTCAAATAATAATTCTTTTGCCTCGGACTGTTTTTTAATGGTTCCTCCATTAGCAATGATAGAGTTAGCAAGAACAGCAGTTATTTGTGAACTCCCATTGATAAAACGGTAGGCACTCTGAATGTAAGAGTTCATTATCAGGCTATGGATGAACAAGGGCGTTTTATTGGGTTCTCCGGCATATAAAAGGTTTGAACCTGCCAGGACGTTTTGCAGTCTGCTGTTTTTTGTAATGCTTTCAAGGTATGAGCGAATATTTGTCCGGTAATATTTCGATTTTAAATTAAAATTGAAAGGCGCTTCCACCTGAGTCAGTTCGAAATCCGCTGTCAATTTTTGCAGATCTTTAATATAGGTTTCAAGAGATTCTTTTTCCTTCGGGAATCTCTTCAATAATGTCTTGATAAAATTATCATAACCGATAGCAAATTTGTAGTCCTGATTATTATCTCCAAAACTGATCCGGTCAAAGCCATCCTCATCAAGCCGTTTCACCCTTATTTTATCAGTCAGACTAAAAAATTTAAAATACCTGTGCAGTATTTGTCCTTCATCGTATGCTCCTATATAATGTACTCCTGCATCGAGGATAATTCCATCTCTTTTAAAATTCTGAACAGCGCCACCCAATTGAGAATTCTTTTCAATTACACATACATTAAATCCTTCCTTACTCAATATATATGCAGTTTGCAATCCTCCAAGGCCACTTCCTAATATTAAGAAATCGAACTTCATCATTTTCATAATTTTCTTATGATATAAACCAGATTGGAAGTCAACTTTGCTGAATCTATTATTTCAAGATTAAGATTTTGTCTTGAAACAATATTCTTAATAACATCTTGTGATATATAGGTCAACCTGAAGATGGCTTTATTAAACCCGGTTTTAGTAGAAAAAAATTCTGTTAATCTTGTACCCAAATGCCTCTTCTTCAGATCCTTATCTGCATCACGGATAATAATCATTCCACCGTTATTCAGTTTAAATATGCACCTCTCAATAGTATTAACTTGTAATTCAACTGGCATATAATGAAGTACATCGTTTAAAATAAATACGTCTGATTCAGGCATTTCAAATTCATTTATATCAGCGCTAATGAAATTTACATTCGGGGTTTTTATGGCACAATTATTAGCCATAGCAATCTTATCCATGTCATAATCTACAGCCGTGATCTGCCTTGCAGGTGAAACCAGACTTAACATATATGTAAGGAATCCATAGCCACATCCCAAATCAGTAATAATACACTTCTCAGGAATAAGATCATTAAATAACCCGTAGTTTTTTTCAAGTCTAAGTTTAATTTTCAGATACAATTCAAGAACAGGGCCTTTATATAGATAGTTTTTGATAATAAAATCCCTGAAATATTCCGGTGACTCCAGCTCTTGCTTTAGTTTGGCATATTCTTCCCTGAAATATTTTAAAACGTTTTTAGTCTGCTGCCTTATATCTTCCCCATATTCTTTTCTACCCAGGTCAATTCTTGGAAGTATGCTTGTTGTCATAGACCCCCTTTTCAGAAAAAACTCACTTTTTTTCAGCAATTGATTACCTCCATGTATCATTATAGGTAATAGCTCCAATCCTAAATCCTTTGCCAGATAAAAAGCCCCCTTATGAAAACGCCTTATCTTGCCGGTATCAGAACGTGTTCCTTCAGGGAAAACCATAACCGAGTACCCATCTCTGACCTTACTCCGAAGAAATCCAAGGACAGTCTCATAACCTTCGGTCGCCGGTATAAAATCGGCATATCTGATAATTGAACCATATAGTTTATTATTCCATTGTTTATTATTTGTCAGAATAAGAATTTTAGGATGCAGCAATAAAATTAACATCAGATCAATATGAGACTGGTGGTTTGCTATAATTACCGCCGGTTTTTTAAAATCTTCATTTCGGGGATTAATTATGCGTTTCTTTATGAAAATATCATAATAGATTATTACCCTGGCCATATACATTAACAGGTAGTGAAAAAAAAGTTTTTTGCTTTTTGCACTTACAGGAAAAACCCGTAATATTAATATATTTACCATAAGCATGCCGGCTCCGGCAACAAATATGAACAGTGAGACTACTGAGATAATAAAATCCAGAAATGTGACAGGCCTGATACGTAACCCTCTTTTATAAGTAATTATCCATTTGAAAATGATAGGTGGAAGAGTGAAGGTAATAAACAGCACAGATAAAATACCAATAATCGATATCGCAGCAATAGACTTCAGGGCCGGGTGTTTAGCAAATATTAAAGCCCCGATTCCCAGAAGAGTTGTTATTACCGAAAGTAATACCGACACTTTGTATGAATCGAGAGTACTTTTCCCGTATTTAAACTCCTGAACCAAGCCTTTTATAATAAATATGCTATAATCAATACCCAATCCGAAGATAAAAGTCAATACGATAATATTAAAAATGTTAAAAGAGATGCCCAGTATTCCCATAATACCAACTGTCCATAGCCAGCTAACAGCTATAGGTATTATAGCTAACAGGCTCAGTTCTATTCTGCCAAATGAAAGCAGCAGGATTAAAAAGACAATTGCAAAAGAGAATGGAACAAGTTTCCTGAAATTAGTACTTAACACACTTACAAGCTCTTCAGTTACTCCCTGCCTGGTTATTAACCATATATCTGTTTGTTTATTGAAAGCATCATAAATCTCATTCATTCTGCTCACATCAACATCAAGTATATTCACAACGGCTGAAAGGGTATCCGATTTAACGTAGAAATTGCTGAGAAACATATCATTAATAACCGGAGCTGCATCAAAATCAACCAATTGAAACTCTTTATTCAATAATGAGTAGAATTCTGAAAAAGCATCGGATTTAAAATGAAATTTTTTCCCCTCAGCTACCATGGTTTCCTTGAGTTTATCAGCCCTGCTTGCCCAGAACTTTTGCCAACGAATAATGGCTTTTTTTTGTTCATCCTTAGATGGTATGATTCGGCTGATTATAGTTTCATTTTTAATAGCACCTGATCTGTTTAAGTTGTCAATGGTTTGTAAAAGTTGCTCATTCCTGCTAAGTGCACTATCCAGATTCGGTCCTGTTGAAACCAGATAAAGGGTTTTTTGTGAAACGCCTGAAATGTTATTCAATCTCTTCTCAGTCCTCCTCAATTTATTACTCATATAATTACTCTTCATCATATCAGGCTCGAAGTATACACCTCTGGAAGTAAAAATAAATATTAGGGTTACTATTAATATCCCATATACTACTAACTTGTTGCCAGAAAGATTTAATGCAGCAACCTTATCAAGTCCGAAACTAAAGTGTTGTTTTTCTTCTCTGTTTTCTGTTTTTCCGATAAGATGAGGTAACACCACAAGGGAAAAAATGGCTGAACTGAAAACACTTATAGCTGCAAATAAACCAAGATCGTTCAGAGCTTTTGAATGTATAAGGTATAAAGATAAAAAAGCTGATGCAGTTGTAATACTGCTTATTAAGATAGGAGTAGTAAGTTCTTTAATAACCTTTTCAACTGATAAGTTCTTACGATAATGAGAAAAAATATGTAATGCATAATCAACTGATATACCCAGAATAATTGATCCAATACCCAGAGATATCGCAGAAATCTCTGATTTGAAAACAGATATTGCAGCAATAGAAACAAGGCCGCCCAATACAACAGGTAGTAAGATGACAAGAAATGCTCTTTTTCTTCGAAAAAAGATACTTATAAAAATAATCAGAACAAACAGGGCAATAGACAGAGTATGAATAATATCTTTTTTTATTCGTTTAGCATTTCCGGCAACCACCAAAGCTGAACTGAAATATTCAACATTTATTTTATTGAATTTACCTGAGTTAAGTGTCTCAATCGATTTGTCAATACCTGAGAATAGTCGATCGTTTACAGGTATCTTATCAGGAAACGCAAGTGTTGCAAACACCAGGATATGACGGTGATCTTTAGTAATAATAAAATTATTATATAACTCAAAATTACCTTTAAGTTGAAATGAGGTAAACTTATCAAGTGCAATCAACGATAGGTTCAGAGGGTCTTTCTGGATCAAACTCTTTGTTACCAAACCCAACGGGGATAACAGGGTTTTATAGTTATTTTCAAGTATCCGTTTAACCTCCTGTGGTTGAATTAATGTATCTATTCTTAAATAATCTTTTTCATCCAGGAACAAAGGCAGATTACTATACAATGTGTCATACAGCCCGATAATACTTTTTTCATCAAAACCGGCATTGACAGTTTTAAGATAATCAGGCATAAATCTTCTTTTCAGAGTATCTATGAATTCATGTGCAAACTGAGTAAGAAGTTCAGGTGAGGGGGAAGCGGTTGAATCCTTTAAATAAATGTTAAAAACAACTTTATCCATGAATTTTAAATTATTGAGAACAAAATTCATGTTTTTGATATTCTGATTTTCAGGTAAAACTTTGGTTATATCTTCAACAAGGTTAACTTTTAAAACAAAAAAGATACTTACCGATATCAGTAAGATCAGCAATCCTAATGAAATAGCTTTGTATTTCTTTGTAGTTCTGTAAAAGAATAGAAAGACTGCACCCATGAATACGGCAGATTAGGTTAATGTCGTGTTGCTTTATAGTACAATAATAATATATAGGTAATTATTCCAAGTAAAAGGCCACAAATAAAACCAAAGGCAAAACTGCCAATCACATATTGAGAAATGCTATATCCAAGTACACTTAATGCTTCGTAAAACTCGCCTGAAATTATTTTCATTTTCAGGTTTGAAAAAGTATCTATATTTAATGGGATATTGTTATTTAAGACCAATCCGCCAGTTTTGTAACTTAGAAAAAGGATCAAAGGTATCATAGGGGGGATGCTTATATTTGAGGCAACAATAACCAGAGCCTTGTTAAGCCTGAACCAATGTGCCAAAAATGCTGCAACAATCATTTGAAACCCCCAGATTGGCACAATTCCCATAAAAACACCAAATCCAACTGCTAATGAAACTTTGAAACCTGTTTCATTATGCTCCAGTATTAAATCCTTAATAATTTTTTTTGCGCTGTTATTCTTTATATATCTGTACAGGTCTCTGGGTTTTATATAGAGTAAAGAAATCAATACAAGGATTGTGTTCAGAATACTAATTCGAAAAAAATCCCTGAAAGGCCTGAAGTGAGATATTCTCTCCTCTTTTGAAAAATAAAAAATCTGTATGGGAACAGGAACAATATGAATTCCCTGCCAGGCTGATCGTACCAATATTTCTATCTCAAATTCAAACCTGTTAGTAAAAAATTTAAGATCTTTATAGAATTTAATAGGGTATAATCTAAATCCCGATTGCGTATCGGGCAATTTAATTCCGGTTTCTATTTTGTACCAAAAATTTGAGAACCGATTACCGAAATTGCTTCTCCCGGGCACACCATTTTGTAACAAATTCCGTGAACCCACAAGAAGAGCATTTTGGTTTTTCTCAAAACGATCAATAAATACAGGTAAATCCTCCGGAAAATGCTGACCATCGGAATCTAAGGTTATGGCATAATCAAATCCTTTTGAAAGGGCAAAATCAAATCCGGTCCTCATGGCGTGGCCCTTCCCTTTATTCTCACCTGTTGTAATGACTTCAATAAATTCAAAATCCCGTAATATCCGGGAAGTATTATCAGTAGATCCATCATTAACTACAATGACCTGTTTAGTATACTTCAGTACTTTAGTCAGGACGACTTTAATAGTTCCGGCATTATTATAAGAAGGAATAATAACACATATTTTATTGTCGTGAAATATTTTACTATAGTGTGAAATTACTGACATTTGACGTCCCTGATTATTTTAAAAAAAACAATCCCTTAAAATTCAAAAACACTGTTTTATCAGTATGCATTCTGGCCCTTATGTTTAATAATCCTTCATCATCAGCTTTTAAATCCAGATCAATTGTTAAAATGCAATCACACCGGGGATCAAGCATGGAAAGAAATTTAATACTGGATGCTGATTTTAAAAAAATTTCTTTTTTTATTTTTCCTGAAAGAATTTCCTTAATAATCTGCAACTGTAATACACCGGGCAGAATAGGTTGTCCCGGGAAATGTCCCTTATATATAATATGATTCTTGTCCAGCTCAATTCTTGCTGTAATTTTCTCGCCTGTTTTGGTAACAGACAGGATTTTATAAAGACCCGGCACCAGCATTTTTCGTTTTAAATATTCAATTGTGTCAGAACAATATCTAATTTCAATAATTTATGTGTTATAAATATTTCATCAGGAAAAGGTCCTGAATAGTTTTCCAATGTTATATCAGCTTTTTTAAATATCAGACCCCTACGCTCAATTTTGAATATTCTATCTCCATTTATTGTTTTGTAATAATAATTATTGATCCCTCTTAATTTGTAGTTAATTACTATGTTTTCTCTTTTATCAACTACAGATACTCTTTTTTTGACTTCTGTTGGATAATTCATAAACATAGATTCAATATCCTTTTTGATAGTATTAATTACATGCCTTTTATCAAATGCATCCAGGCAATAATGGACAAAAAAATTATTTTTTTTGTTAAAATAGAATTCCAGATCAAATATTTTCAAACCTATCTCTGATAGAAACACCACCCTGTAAGAATTGTTCTCAGGTAGTTTCTTTATTAACATCAATCCACTGAAATGCCTTTTATTCAGATCAATTCCAGCCCTGTATAATACTTTACTAAAACTTTCGTGAAAGATGCTCACATTATAATACGATGCATCCCCATTCTTCCCGATTGCTTTGTAATGCCCTGTTGAACAAGAATATAACAATAAGAATAACGCCAAAATAAAAGTCAGAGATTTAATACATACTAAGACTGCCGGACTCATTTCCAGGGCTTGCCTCCTCAATATCAAACTTCGAATAGTTAACATCCTAATGCATTTGTACGGTTAGTATATGAAGCGTACGGATCGATAGCGGAATGATTTCATATACATTGTTAGCTTCTGGCATTTTTGTATTCTTTTAATTTGATTTATGCCTTTTTTTCTTTGCTTGAAGTTAACTGATTTTGAAAACAGGTAAGTACAGTATCTATTATTTTTATTTGGTTAAAAACTTATTTTCAGGGATCTCTATATTCAGTTGCTTGTTAACGAAAGTAATACTTGTATAATCCTCAGCTGATTCTATGAGCTTCACTTCTGAAACGGTGAGATCTTTTTTCTCAATAAAAATCTGAATTGTTTGTAAGATTTTTTCAACCTCCTGGCTTTTAGGAATCAGTTCTGTCTGATAAAAATTCGCATTTTCAAAAAAATTTATCTCAAAATCTTTTTCATCGGGTAACCTTCCACTAACCATATTTACAATTATTTTATTGATCTCTCTGAATACCATGTTCGATTCAGTATCAAACTTAGTTACCTTGTCTTCATCCTTGATTATAAATTTCCCATTATGTATAATAATCAGGTATTTTATTGGTTCATTATATTCCCACCTTATACTATTTTCTTTTTTAAACATAAAATGCCCTTTGCTTATCAGTACCTCATCTAACATGGTAAGATGCTTCTCCTGAACAAAATCACTTACAATGGTCCTGGTATTTTGAGCGTTATTTTGTAATCGTACTTTTAAAGCCTCAACATCTTTGACAGGAAAGAATTGTTTGTTATCTGACTGAAATGAATATCCACTTACAATATATGTTACCAATAACAAATAAAATTTAAAACTTTTCATATGCATCAACTGCTAATAACTTATCTAAATTTACAATTTCAAATCCACAAGTCTCTAAAAAACACAACAATTCAGATACAATTGTATGAATTTGTTTGTTTTTATCGTGTAATAAAATAATATCTCCCTCTTTAATATTTTTTCTGATTCTTTTCATAACCTGCTTATCATCTCTTATAGTATCAAATGATCGCAAGCTCCATCCAACTGGAGTCATATTTGTTTTTTTAATTGCCTTTTTTAAAAACGGGTTTGTAATGCCATAGGGAGGCCTGAACAGTAAGGGTTTCTTATTGATAATTTTTTCTATTGCATTGTTTGTTCTTTCTATTTCATCAATCATTCTACCTGATAACTTAAAATCAAACAATGTTGAATGTGTAAATGAATGGTTTCCAATAATATGTCCGGCAGCATCCATTTGCCTGAGCAATTCTTTGTTTTTTTCAGCTTTTTCACCAATGCAAAAAAAAGTAGTTTTTACATTGTGTGTGGCAAGAATGTTCAATAGTTCCGGTGTAATTTTATTCTCCGGGCCATCGTCAAATGTGATAGCAATTTTTTTATCCTGTCTGTTGCCCCTGTTATAAGCATTAATGAAAAAATTATATCTAATGGAAAATGAACCTATCGACAGGATAGAAATATAAAGAAGAAATAAAAAGAAAAAAATAAATAAAGGTAAACTAACAAATATGCCTATTACAAAAAGACCAATAATCAGAGAGATAAATATTATTGAAACGATCCCGTATTTCGACATTGAAGTTATCTTTCCAACAGAATTAATGAATGATTTCTATAAAATCCGATATTATGCAAGAGTATCTTTTTTATATTTTTTGATCTTCGCCTATTCAACAATACTGCCCCCGGAATAATTTGCTCTTTTAATATGCTTACTCCCAACCATAATGCAAAAGATGCAGAAGTAAAGTACTCACCACACAAATGCTTATAATAAGCCTGAGCAGTTTCCCTAAACAATCCACTACCTAATTCCCTATAGACAGAATCATAAGTATCATCCCCATTATAACCTGAAATTACCAGATCAATATCGTGAATCTTTAATCTATTTTTCCTCAAAAAAGCAATAATTTCTTCAACAATGGTATCTTTTTTTATGTTATTGTAAAAAAATGAAACGTCTCCAATCCTGGAGTAATTATCAGAACTTGTTTTATCACTTAAAACAAAATATGCAGCACCTTCTCCCTGGATACTTCCATTCCCTGGTGAATTAAGCAATTCCAGGTTACTTATATTATCATTTTTTAAAAATCCAAGATTTCTGATTATTGTATTTGTGTTTTCGGTGATCTCATCAACACCTCCTGTTAAAACATGATGGTAAACCCCATTCTTTAATAGCAACAGACTGTCAAGCAATGCATGCTCAAATGTTAATTCATTATGAGCAAAAGTAAAATTTTGGTGGCTGACCTGTAGCATAAGTGCAAGCTGACCTGCAATGGTATTATGTGTAGAATTAATAAATGCAGTAGGATTTAACAATGTTTCATCATTCTCAATAAGATTTAATAGAAACTTCTCTGTATCTGCCAAACATCCCAGGCCTGTTGCCACATTAATTGCATCAGGCCTTTCCAGTTCTGCATCCTGTAAAGCCACCTGTGCTGCTACGTTGCTCATTTTAAGTATACGGCTCATCCTTCTTAAATCCCTGACCGGAATATAATTTTTGTATTCTGGTTCCATACAGTAGATTGCATTGGAACTATATTCCTGAATATTTTCGAGAAAGCTAGAAGAATTAAGAGTATCCTGAGGAGATATTATTCCTGTTCCGGTAATAAAAATTTCTCTCATGCTTAAGCCTCCGGATTTTATTAAACTTTTGAAAATATCAGGCTCGAATTATTCCCTCCAAAACCAAATGAATTTGAAAGGACCCGGCTAATCTTGATATTGCTGATCAACTCTGACTGTGGAACAATATTCAAATCTTCCATCTTTTCATGGAAATTTAAATTTGGCGGAATAAATCCATGTTGAATTGTTAATACAGAGAATGCAGCTTCTATTGCGCCTGCTGCACCCAATGTATGACCTGTAAAAGCCTTAGTTGAACTAAATATTATTTTCTTGCCAAATAAGCGTTCTATTGCTATCCCTTCTGATAAGTCATTATTTTCAGTACCTGTTCCATGTGCATTTATATAGTTTATATCTGATGTTTTTAATCCAAATTTCTGTAAAGCTTCACTCATCGCTGCAAAAGCCCCTCTCCCATCGGGTGATGAAGCTGTCTGGTGATAAACATCGTTCCTGTTTGCATATCCAGAGAGTTCACACAATGGTTCCATATTTCTTCTGCTTAGTGATTGCTCCGATTCAAGTACCAGGTAGGCAGCCCCTTCCCCAAGATTTAAACCCTTTCGGTTGTTATCAAAAGGCTTACATATATCTCTGTCCAGAATCATTAAACTATTAAATCCATTCAGGGTGAATTTCGATAAAGCATCGGTACCACCAACAACAACACTGTCAAGAATCTTATTACTTATCAACCTGGCACCTGTAATAATTGCATTTGCCGAAGATGAACAGGCAGTGCTTACAGTGGTTGAATATCCGGTAATGCCTGTTGCTTTTGCAATCATATTTGTACTATCACCACAAGGATGCCCAATAGCATTAGTCAGTTTCTCTGACTTAAGATAGTGGTGATAGAACAACTCACTTCTATCCATCCCGCCAACAGTTGTAGCGGAGATCAGGCCGGTCTTTCCATCCACGGGATTATTCAATCCGGCATTGCTTAATGCCTGTTTTGCAGCAATGATTCCCAATAAAGCTGTTCTCGAGTCAGGCGAATTGAATGGTATTTCAGTTAATCTCTCCAGTTCCGGATTTGTATACTTAATCTCCCCTGCTACAAACTCATTTTTATGTACTGTTGAAAGCAAATCAATCTTGCCGATTCCGCTTTTACCCCTAAGTAAAGAAAAATAATTCTCGTCAACATTTTTACCTATTGAAGAAATGATACCAACTCCGGTAATATAGATTTTATCAGACATTATACCACTTAAGAGCAATTAAGAACATAGCTACGCAAATTTACCCCGTGAAATATTGCTTTGCAATAAATCTTCGATTTATTTCACAGGGTAAATCAAAAAGGTTAATACTATTCAAATGAAACTACTAAATTTGAATTTATCCACAAGGCTAAGGCTGAGGCTAAGGGAGGCAAGAGGTTTTAGAAGTTTAGGGCATAAATAATAAAAGATCAAAGATTTTTCAGAGATGCCTGCCCCGTGAAATGCTGTTCTGCAGCAGTGCCCGCCTGACTTATTCGGGCAGGGCTTTGCCACTATTTCACAGGGCGTGTATAGCAAAAACCTTTCGGTCTTTAAAATCTTTCCAGAAGTCTTTGGGAATGTCACGTTTCTTTTTCATCGGTAACTGATTTATAATTACAAATATTGATCTATTGAAAATATTCTCCCCGATTTCTGTGTCGAGAAACAAGAATATGAATATAGAAAATACAATAATAATTTTAAATCACGATAATAGTACACAACAACAATAATACTATGCTTTTAATAAAACAATCAGCATAAAATTAAACAGAATCAGACTAATGTGAGGGTTAAAAACCTTAGCCTTAGCCTTCTTCGTCCACCGAAACTTTAGTGAAGGTGGAAGCCTCAGCCTTAGCCTCAGCTTTCAGGAATTTTTCCGGATAAACTCGGCAATTGTATTAACTGAATATAAAATCTCTTTCCCTTTTTTCGGATCTTCTATTTTTTGTCCATACTCTTTTTCCAGTAAAACAATTAATTCCAGGGCATCAATGGAATCCAATCCAAGCCCCTCATCAAAAAGAGGTGTTGCCGGGTCAATATCATCAGGTTCAATTTCTTCAAGATTCAATTGTTCGATAATCTCCTTCTTCAGCTTTTCAACTAATTCTTCCATGCGTGTTATTCTCTTTGGTAATACAGATTATTAATATTTTCAGCATTATGAGCAATCCCGTTCAACAACTCAGTGTTCTCGGCCAGATATAAAAAGGCATCATAATTATCCTTAGTATAATCAACAAATCCCGCTATACACACCTTTATTTTATTCTGCAAAAATAAGTTTTTAATATAATCAACTGTTATGTTTGGGTCATATTCTTTCATTATAAAGGTTGCACTTTCTCCCCGGAATTTATTTTTAATACATATTTCTCCAATCATAATATTTGGAAGAGTATAAACAAACAGGGCCGGGCTGGGAAAATAGTTATCAGAATCTTTTATTAGGTCATAATATTGCTGATCAATATCTAAAGTTGAATTTGAGTTTGACAGAAAAACTCCAATTTTATCATTTGGGTAATGCTTAACCAGACCTTGCCCTGCTAATAATATCTCTGAAGCCAGAAATCCCAATTTACTTAAATTATCCATTTTAAAGAACTTCAGGTATTTAACAGCATAACGCCTGTATAAAACCTTCATAAAAGTCCCAAAGTCAGTGTCAGGCCCGGCACTAAACACTTTTTCTCCATTGAGCCAAATAGTATTATTCTCTATTTTTATATATTTACTAATCGTTATCTCCATTCAAATACTTTTTGAATATAATTGCGCCATTATTTCCCCCAAAACCTGATGCAATTTTCAATACATAGTTCAGATTTTTCTCTGCAATCCTTTTAATCACATTAAGTTCTTTTGAAACACCATGTTCTTCATACCCAACAGATGGTATAAGAATATTCTTTCTCATCGAAAGTATGGCTGCAACCGACTCAATTATTCCTGCTGCTCCCAAAGTGTGACCCCAGAAACCTTTATAACTGTTAACCGGAATATTATTCAAACCGTGCCGGTCTAATGCAACTGATTCCATCTCATCATTATACGGTGTGGCAGTACCATGAGCTGAAATATAGTCAATATCCCCTGAGGTTAAAACAGCTTCTTTCAGGGCACTCTTGATCGATAAATATGCACCTTCTCCTTCCCGGGATGGTCCTGAAATATGATTTGCATCATTATGACTGCCACCTCCTTCAATAGTGATATTCATTCTCTCATTTTTGTTGGCTGAAGAGCTTAAAATGATGCAACCTGCACCCTCACCCAGGGTAAGTCCCGACCTTTTTTTATCAAAGGGTCGACAAGCCGCAGAACTTAATGACATAAAAGACTGGAAACCTGATATTATGAACTTCGATAAAACATCAGCTCCTGCTACTATGACATTTTCATATTTTCCCATCCTGATAAAATCAGCGGCAATATTAAGTGCCATCACTCCGGATATACAGGCATTGGATAATATCACAGGGTCATTTGGATTCTCAAAGTATTGGTTAATAACACTTGCAGCCGACCAAAGGTGTATTCTTTCCTTCGGGAAGAGATCACTTTTACCAGGATCTATCAGATCAATATTTCCTTTAGTAGTAGAAATAACGATTAGTGTGCTACGATCCTTAACATTAACATTTGTTTGAGCAAGGGTCTTTTTTACAGATATAATCAGCAACTGTTCAAATCGTGTGTAATCTTCAATAGCAGGAACTACAGACCATTCCTCTGCCAACCTTTGATTTTTAACCAGTGATACAGGAACAGGCTCTACAGATAAATTCTGATCATCAACAATATTGATCCCACAATTTCCGCATACCAGATTATTATAGTTTTCCTCAGAAGAAAAACCCAAAGAAGAAATTATATTGTCTGCTACAATGTATACCTTATTCATATTAACATCAACCTTCTTAGATGGTGGATTTCTAATTAATTCAAATTGTTAATGTATTGTTCTCCTTTCTGGTTGTATCACTTTTGAGTCCAACCTTTGTTTTCCAGTCTTTTACAAACGCCGGTATAAATAATTGTAATTCGCCTTCTTTATTAAGAAATACCTGTACAGTCTTTGCAACTGCAGCTACAACCTGATCGGATTTTCGGTAAATTGTATATTTAAAAATAATTTTGGCTGCATCTGAATCAATATACTCAGTTTTAACAACAGCCACATCACCATAGCGAAGCGACTCCTTATAGTCAATAGTAACATGTACAATAGGAGTTACAATATTATGCTCATATACAATGAGGTAATCAAAATTATATTTCTTTCCCCATGACTCCCTTCCATCCTCCAGTAATTTCAGGTAATTTCCATGCCAGACAACTCCCATTGGATCAAGTTCACTAAATCTTAATTGAACTTCTGTCTCATCAGTTAATATGACTTTACTCAATTTTTCCCTCCTTATGTTTTAATTAAATTATATTAAATTGGAATTCAACTAGTTTTCATTGAACCTGCCCACCGCCCCGTAAGGGATCCCTGGGACAAGCAGCGGGGAACCTGCCTGCACTGCCAGTTTCGGCAGGCAGGTATGACCCTCTGAGATCCCGACGTACTTCGTAGTCGGGATCAGTTCGTCTAAATGGTTTTAATGCGTCTTAGACTTTTAAAATCATAGACTCACTGATTTAAGAAGATCTTCATTTCACATTCAGCAAACACAAAACCATTTTTATTCCGTACCTCACCTTTAACTATAGTAACATTAAATACTGTGTTTGTCACTTTAACAGTAGTTACTATTTCTGCGTCATCCTCAGGCAAGGCATTAATTCGCAGATTTTTAATTCCACCAATATACCCTACTATAGTTTCGAGTTCTTTTTCTTTGCGTATATAACCTGCCCTGGCTGCCGCAGTTTGGGCAATATTTTCAATTAAACCGGATTCCTGTAAAAAGCCCTGTGAACAAAAAATATTATCTTCTCTTATCTTGAATGAGGTAACAGTTAAATTATCATCAGAATGAATTATCTTGTCGACCATTACAATTGGGTCTCTTTGAGGTATCAGCTCGCTGATTTTAAATTTTCCTGACATAAACAATTTCAAAACATTTGAAAATTTTTCACTTCTTTTTCCGGCATTTAAACAGGGTATGACTAATGCCAACATCTTCATAATTTTCCTCAACAAAAAGTCCGGCTTTATCAACAAGGTTAATCATATCCTCAGAATGATACATCTGACTGTTTCCATTTGCCATACATGTAAAATACAAAGAAATTGCATGCAGGCTGTAGGTTGAAGCCTCAAACCTTTGCTTATCCCAATATGTCTCCAGAATATAGAGCACAGAGTTTAAATCCATAGCATTGTAAGCTCTCTTAAGAAGGCCAAGTATTTCCTGTTGAGAAAAACAGTCAAGAAACTGGCTCATCCAAATTATATTAAAGCCGTTAGGAAAAGGCACTGAATTATCTAAAAGGTCAAGACCAATTGTACTTATCCGGTTTTCATATCCCATTTGTTCTATATTCTCCTGTGCAACCTTAATCTGACCTGGTAAATCAAGAATAGTAAGTGAGACAGACTTATTATATTCAGCACACCATATTGAGAACTTGCCGGTATTACCACCAACATCAAGGATTTTTTCCGGGTTACCCTCAAATACTAATGGCATAAGTTCTGAAAAGGCATAATCAGAATAGTAATGGTCAAATGCAAACCAACTCTCCTTAGCCTGTTCAGGCAAGTCTGACAAGCCTTCATATATTGTCTGCCAATCCCCAAACACCTTCAGCCCTTCCGGTTTTCCATTCCTGACTGATTCTTGTAAATGAAACATTCCCAGGTAGTTAACATCATTCACAAAGTCCATATTAACCTGTGTAAGCTTATCTCTTAAAATAAAAAAGCCTGTTTTTGTAAGGACAAACCTGTCATTTTCCAGCCTTACCATTTCAAGGCTCAATCCTGCTTCCAGGAGAACCTTTACACCGTATTCCGGGAGTTTCAGGTTAGTTGCCACTGTGTTAATATCTGCACCTTTTTTACCTGCCTTTTTTAAATACTCCAATATTCCAAGGTCCCTTAATACCTTTGCTGCCTGGAACATAACCGGTGCAAAAGCAATCTTCTGTGCATCAAACTTAGCCTGCAAAGCTGATTTATCGTCAGAACCAACAGTGTTATCAATCATTTATAAGTTTTTATTCAATCTCCCAAAAATAATAATAATTGAACCATTGTACGGGATATTTTCTGACCTTTCCTTCAAGATCGGCGACATAATCAATGACCATTTTTTTTAATTGTTCATTCCTGGTTTTTAAATTTGCCGGATATGGATATTTTCTTGGTTTTGAAGCATAGAAATGATAGTGATTTTTAGTTTCTTTCATCGCAGCTACAAACACCAGAGGCTTATTATACTTGCTGGCCAGGTAAAACGGGCCAGACGGAAAGTTAGCATTCTCCCCCAGGAATTCACAATTTATTGTTTTCGTGCCAGGGAGAAACCTGTCGCCATGAATAGCCACCAGCTCATTATTTTTTAAGGCTTCACTGATTTTTACCAAATGGGAATAATTATTTTGTATTGGAATAATTTTCATACCCCTTTTCACAAGAACATCATTCATCAAATGTTTAATTTTTTCATGTTCTGCATCCAGCATTACAATATTGACTGGGGTTTCCAGTCGTTCAAGCAATTGGCCGGCAATTTCCCAGTTACCAATGTGTGCACTGATTAACACACCTCCATTTCCGGCGTTTGTAATTTCACGCAGGTATTCCTCACCTTCAAAATTGAATGTAAATTTATTAGAGAATCCGGCCAGCAGAGCTATTTTGTCTAACAGAACCTGGCCAAGCATAAAGAAATTCCTGAATATACTTAGCAGGCTTTTAAGAACACTGTATTTATGTATATTATGGAAATATTGGAAAATTGCATTCCGCTCTTTGGGAGCAAAGAAAAAAAAGTATAATACAATAAATCTAAGAAGAAAATAAGCTGAGTTAATTCCGAAGTATCGCAATAAAGCAATAAATATTTTATAACCAGATAGTCCTCCCCGTGTTTTACCTTTCCAGGATGGCATTATTTGTTTACCCGTTCGAAAATATAGTTATAAAGATCATCCAGAGTCCGTATATTTGCCATCTCCTCTGCATTTATCTTGAAACCAAATTCTTTCTCGATAATAACTGCAATATCAACAAAATCGAGGCTTCCAATATCCAGGTCATCCTTTAATAAAGCATCCGGGTTAATTTGATCTTCTTCAAGTTCAAATTCATCAATCAGAAAGTCATCAATTTTAGTAATTATTTCTTCTTTTTTCATATATTCTGGTCCTTCAAATCCTCACAATTGCAAAAATATTAATTTCTATTGTGATTTAGAAAGATTTACATAAATTAATCGTATATCTGGTATTTTTAATACCAAATATTTAGTCCACTCCGAAAAATCAAAAAATAAGAAAATACCACTAAGACTCCATTCCGATAGCTATCGGAACAAAGATACACAAATGGTTTAAATTTAATATGTTATACTTAGTGAATCTTAGAGACTTTGCCTGCCCCGCAAGGAAGTTTACCCTGTGAAATACGAAGCAATATTTAACAGGGAATGACTGTACCAGGGTGTCTTGGTGGCGAAAAAATGATTTTTCGGAGTGGGTTCAAAATTATAAAACAAATTCCTTCAACTTGAATATTTCCATTAGTTATGTAATTCTATTCATACCGAACGTAACTGTTTAAACCTTATCTTTGTTTTGTTTCTTTTAGAAATTAGAATGAATTCAAACATACCTCTTGCAGAAAGAATGCGGCCGAAAACTCTTGATGAATTTATCGGTCAAACCCATTTAGTGGGGAAAAAAGCAATTCTGAGGGATATTATAGAA
>JAUWMO010000193.1 GCA_030613125.1 Bacteroidota bacterium
TGGTATTTTCCTTCCTGGGGGAACATGTCAATAGTGCCGAGGCATTTTTTTGGATTTCCGGTTTTTAGTGCATCCGTGATTGAATTATATGACAGGTCTGTATTAAATATATTGGCATTTCTTCCGAGTTTTTCCGGTGAATGCGCATCGGAATTGGCCATAAGGGTATATTTATCCAGGAAGCTGCACATCCAGTTCATTGGTGGATCGGTTGAAAGTCCTGTTTCGATTGCATGAATATTTGGTGAGAGATCTTCAAAACATTCTTCCACCGAATCAAATCCTGATTTTGAACCTAATACGGAAAACCAGGGTGTCCAGATATGTGCCGGCACAAAAAAAATATCTTCCGAACTATCAAGACATAACTCGAGCAAATCCCTGCTATCCAGCCCTAATATTGGCCTGCCATCGGAAGTTATATTAAAACCGAGGTTTATCAGCTTGTTCTGTATTGTTTCAGCAACTTCAAAGGAAGGAGCAAACACAACATTATGTACTTTCCTTACCTTTCCGTTTTTCTTGTATATATTGCTTATTTCTGCTGTAAGAATAAACCGTACATCATCTTCAACCGGAAAATAAATTTTCTTTTTATATTCCTGCTTCACTTTAAACAGTCCTTCTTCAGCAGGTTCAAAATGTTCCTTCAACTCCTGTATCCAACCGGGGTGGGTAAAATCGCCGGTACCCACAACTTTTATTCCTTTCAATCGTGCCCAGTAATCCAGGAAATCCGGACGAAGCTCTTTGCTGGTAGCTATAGAATAATGCGAATGTATGTGAAAATCACCGATGAATTTCATTGGCAGGGATTTGAAAACTTAAAGATAGTAAGAATCTATTCTCATTACATTTTTTATAAAACATATTGAAATGTTTTGAATCAATATATATAATTTTGGTAATCGTTAACTAACTTTTTTATCAATAGAATAAAATGTACATAAAAACAGCGTTGCTCATCTCAATATGTCTGCAGATAATAGCTGCGATATTAGCTATTAATCTTACTAAAGCGGCAAAATACAACAAATCCTGGATCTTGCTGACACTTGCCTTATTATTAATGGCATCACGAAGGCTAATAGAATACCTCCCTTATATATATAAAGATATTACGGAAGAAATTTCTTTAATTAACAGTTGGATAGGTGTAATAATCTCGTTTTTAATCACCGCCGGATTCATTTATATCAGGAGGATCTTTAATATGATAAAACGGGCAGAAGCGAACCTGTGAACAAAATTGAAATAAACAAGGGTGAAATAATAGGTATTGTCGGGCTTACCGGTAGCGGTAAAAGTTGTCTTATTGAAGATATTGAGCAAATGGCCCAGCAAGATACACCTTCAGGGAGAAAGATACTGTTAAACAGAACCGAACCCGACGAAGAAATCAGGACAAACCCAAAAAAGAAACTAGTAGCCCAACTCTCACAGAATATGAACTTTTTGGCCAATATGTCTGTCGAAGATTTCCTGAGGTTGCATGCCAAATGCCGTGGCAAAAATATAAATCTGGTAGACGAAGTTATCAGGAAAGCAAATACATTGACTGGTGAGCCAATAAAAAAAGATAATAACCTTACCATATTAAGCGGAGGACAGTCCAGGGCATTAATGGTAGCCGATGTTGCATTGATTAGCAACTCACCCATTGTGCTGGTTGATGAAATTGAAAACGCAGGAATAAAGAAACATGAAGCGTTAAAATTACTTTCCGGAAATGGAAAGATCATCCTTGTAGTAACACATGACCCTGTTCTTGCTTTAGCAACAGCTAAAAGAATTGTTATGAAAGACGGGGGAATGCAGAAAATAATCGAAACAACCGAACTGGAAAAAATAATATCGAACCAATTATCAGATATTGATGCCAAATTAATGGATATTCGCGAGAAAGTTCGTTTTGGTGAAGAAATTTCTGAAAGTATTTTTGTTAATGCCCCGCAGGTGCAGTCCCTGGCTTATATCAATTGATTTTTTTCGTTCATTATTATAATTCATGTTTTTATGAAAATGGTTATTGTAGCCGGAACACCCGGTGCCGGGAAGACATCCGTATTAATTTATGCATTAAAACACCTTATTAAAAAAGGCTTTAATCCCACTGTTGCTAAAATAGATTGTCTCTATACCGATGATAACCTAAGGTTTGAAAAACTTGGAATACCCACTTTAGTAGGGCTGTCAAAGGATATGTGCCCCGACCATTTTTCAATCTATAACACAGGAGAAATGATTGATTTTGCAAGAACACAAAGCTCCGATTTGCTTGTAATTGAAACAGCTGGTTTATGTCACCGTTGTTATTGTCGGGCCATGCCATAGAATGAATCCTGATTTTAATTTTATTGAACTGGGTACATGCATGGTGGTTTCATTTGAGGGCGCTGTTGAAGGAAAATCACCTAAAGTGGGACAAACAGTTAAATTTTTACCCAACCATTGTATGATGAGAAAAGTACATTCAGGTGTAGTGGTGCAGATTGAAGGCAGAAACGTAAAAATCGATTGTATTGATCTTAAAGTTTGGGAACATACAAAATGCCTGTCCGAAACTTGACGGAAGTATCCGCCAGCTTTTCAAAAATTATTTTTTTCTATATCCTGCAGGCTTTCATATCTATTGACTTTTAATTTTTTTTGTTAATATCACTTCTCTTTCTTATATTTATTTTTCATTAAAAATTATACAAATGGAAACCTTAACACCTGAAAAAAAAGAAGTGAGATATGCCGGATTCTGGCTTCGCTTCGTGGCTTACATTATTGATGACCTCATTCTTGGTTTTGTAAGTTTTATCGTCTCTCTGCCTTTTATCGGTGGCATTGTCTTTTCAGCTCTTGGCATGTCGAAATGCAGTGAATTTAATGATTCCACATTTCTGGGAATAGCCGGGATAGTAGGTTCGGTTTTTGCCCTGATATTGGTCAATGTTGCTGCCGGTTGGTTATATTATTCCCTTATGGAATCTTCTAAAACACAGGCTACACTCGGAAAAATGGCTTTGAGCCTGAAGGTTACTGACCTTGAAGGCAATAAAATATCATTTGGAAGAGCAACTGGCAGATATTTCGGGAAGATCATCTCCGGAATGATCATGATGATTGGATATATTCTTGCAGGTATTACTGAGAAGAAACAAGCCCTCCATGATATGATGGCCGGATGTCTTGTAATCAGAGACTAATTATCCTATTTAGAAATTTGCCTTATTCAGATGTCGTTTGACCATCTGAAATATTCTATGCTTATGGAAAAAAGGCTCATGACAATAAATGTCAGAGCAAAAAATTCCTTTGGAAATTAATACTATGGATGACAGGAACAGAGAGTATTCAAATGATGAGATAACAGTATTCTGGAGACCGGGCAAGTGTATTCATTCTTCCGTATGTTATACCAAATTACTTGAAGTATTCAACCCCATAAAAAGGCCCTGGGTAAACATGAATGGTGCACCCACCGATAAAATCATTGAAGTAATCAATAAATGCCCCACAGAAGCCCTTATGTGGAAATGGAATGATGAAAAGAGGAACGAAAAAGTAACCCAGGCTGATACAAATCATATAAAAATCCGAAGACCATATGATTATTATGAATACAGAAATGAACAGAAAAAATACGAATTGAAGCCTGTAAAGGTCAGGGTAATGAAAAACGGACCATTGGTTGTAGAGGGGAGTTTTAATATTATCAATTATGACGGAGAAAATATAAAGTCAGCCGATTTTACATCACTGTGTCGCTGCGGACAGTCCAATTCAGTGCCTTTTTGTGATGGAATGCACCGAAAGGCAGGATTTGAAGGATAATGTTAGTTTAATGTTAACTATCAATTGTTATATGTTAACTGTTATTTGTTAAACTTTAATTGTTTTATATCAATCGTGTCAATTAGCTTTTAACTAATAACTTTGGGCCCCTTCCGAAAAGTAAGTTTCTCGCCACAAAGACTCAATTCCGATAGCTATCGGCACAAAGAAACACTAAGCTTAAGATTCTGGATTTCTTTTCTTTGTGAATCTTGGTGTCTGAGTGGCAAAATTCGTAGTTTAATACTTTTCGGAGTGGACTCAACTTTTAGCTTTTAACAACCAGTAAAATGCGGCAACAATTCTAATAAAACAAGATGCAGGCACTATGGCCAATAAGGAGAAAAAGATCGCAGAGTTCCACCTCAGAGAAAACGGACCGATAAAAATAACCGGTGATTTTATTTTGATAGACTCGGGGGGAAATGAAATTAAAAGCATCAATGAAGTTTATATTTGCCGATGTGGTGCATCAGGTAAAATGCCCTATTGTGACGGAGCACATAGAAAAACAGGTGTGAAGAAGTAGGCAATATATTGTATGCAATACACAATATTTATCCCCACCTCAGTCTGATACTCAGACAAGAAGAACAATTTCAGTCAGGTTGTTTAGTAACCTTATATGAACCTCCCCCCTACAAATGGTGAGGAATTATTTCCCTGAATAACCTGCAGCAAACCAATACCAGGCTACTCAGGATATTTTCATTTGGTTGTATCATCTGATAAATACATTTGGGTTACTACCAATGGATATGCCTTACGTTGTTCAAGGGATGGTGGTGAAACATGGACCTGTGATTCCATAGGATTAGCACCCAAAGAATTATTGGGAGATGTATTCAGGCTAAGCAATGGTACACTTTTATTTCATTCCCTGAATTGCAATTTAAACAAATCAGAAAATGATGGTAAAACCTGGTTACCTGTTCAAGCTCCCGAATATTCTATAAAACTCTATGTTACTGAAAAGGATGAAATCATCATTTGTAACCAGGATGGTGGTTTCTCGATTTATAAATCCACCGATCTGGGCCAACATTTTCATCGCGTATACTCAGTCTGGCCAGAATTTGGTACTTTAATGGACCATATTTTCCATAAATTCAAAAATTCTTATTACGTAATGATCCCTGGATATGGGATTCTGAAGACTGATGATTTTAACACTTTCGAGGTATATTGGCACAATACCAACCTGAATAATTTATTTATGGACCATAACGGAGTACTTATAGCTAAAGACTGGAACCATGATAAAGTATATTATCGGAAGAATAGCGACTAAATTTGTTTGATTTCATGAAAAGGGACATTCGTAAAAAAGGAAAACAGGTTGTCTTAACAAAAAAATATATCGTACCTAACGGCACTTAATCATCTATTAACTACAATATTCTATTATTATTGAGTCCCAATCCAAATAATGGGTTTAGAGCTATGGCTGATTAAACCAATTCCTTCACCCGGTCGGCTGCTTCCTGAAAAGTGATTGCAGAATAGACTTTCAAACCCGAATCATCGATCAGCTGTTTACCTTCTTCAGCATTGGTACCCTGTAATCTGACAATTACCGGAATTTTGATATCGCCAACTTTTTCATAAGCATCCACTACCCCCTGGGCAACCCTGTCGCATCTGACAATACCTCCAAATATATTAATTAGAATAGCTTTTACATTTGGATCTTTTAATATGATCCTGAATCCTGCTTCTACGGTTTCGGCATTGGCTGTACCACCCACATCGAGAAAGTTTGCAGGATCTCCACCGGAGAGTTTTATGATATCCATTGTAGCCATGGCAAGTCCGGCACCGTTTACCATGCAACCTACATTGCCATCAAGTTTAATAAAATTCAGATCATGCTTCCCTGCTTCAACTTCAGCCGGATCTTCTTCTGCCAGATCTCTCATTTCAAGATAATCCTTATGCCGGAACAGGGCATTGTCATCCAGGTTTACCTTACAATCTACTGCAAGTATCTTTCCATCTGAAGTTTTAAGAACAGGATTAATTTCAAATAATGAGCTGTCGGTTTTTTCATATGCTGTGTATAAAGCCATTATAAATCTAACCATGTCTTTAAATGCAGGTCCTGAAAGGCCCAGATTAAAGGCTACCCTCCTTGCCTGAAAAGGCATTATACCAACCTTCGGATCAATTTCTTCTTTAAAAATAAGGTGTGGTGTATTTTCCGCAACAGATTCAATATCTACGCCACCTTCAGTAGAGTACATAATTGTATTTCTTCCTGTCTCCCTGTTCAGGAGTACACTCATGTAGTACTCCTTGTGCTCCTCATCTCCCGGATAAAATACGTCTTCAGCAACCAGCACCTTGTGAACAGTTTTTCCTTCAGGGCCTGTCTGATGAGTTATCAGGTTCATTCCGATCATTTTCTTAACAATTTCTTTTACTTCATCCAGTGATTTGGCCAGTTTCACACCTCCTCCTTTTCCCCTGCCTCCTGCATGGACCTGGGCTTTTATTACCCAAATTCCTGTTCCTGTTTGTTTTTGGATCTCCTTTGCAGCTTCAACAGCTTTTTCAGGAGTATCGGCAACAAGCCCTTCCTGTATTCTAACACCAAAACTTTTAAGAATAGATTTCCCCTGATATTCGTGTATGTTCATTTTGCTGGAATTTTAAAAGGTTTAAAAGTAATTCTTTTTATATGTAATTTCAAATGTTTTCTTTTTCTACTTTTGTATACAGAAAATCAAGGTGATGAGGAAACTTCTCAATTCTGAACTTAACCGGAAATCGGTTGATGAATTTAAAAAAGCAGAAAAAATCCC
>JAUWMO010000381.1 GCA_030613125.1 Bacteroidota bacterium
TGAGCTGTTAAGAAATAGTGATTTGTGATTTTGTACGTAAATATTTACGTATAAAAAAATAAGCCACTGATTAACAGTGGCTTAGTCTTTAAAAAGCGGTCTGGACGGGACTCGAACCCGCGACCTCCGGCGTGACAGGCCGGCATTCTAACCAAACTGAACTACGTGACCTTTAAATTTTGCCCTGCAAAAGTAATTGATTTTTTATTATTCCAAAAAATATGGCTTCTGTTTTTCAGGAATTGAGCCTATGCTATTCAAAAAAAGTAAAATTCACGTTCCCGTATTTTCGGTGTTCACGGAAATGAGGATGATCTGAAAAGTCCAGTTTTCTGGAATGTTCCAGGATAAACCACCCTTTGGGGGCTATAATACCATATTCAAAAACTATATCAGGCAGGTTCTCTATACCTTGCATATCATAAGGAGGATCGGCAAATACAATGTTATATTGTGTAACACAGTTCCTGATTATCCTGAAAGCATCGGAATAGAAAGCTTCAATCTGTTCAAGCCCAAGTTGCCGGATTACCTTTTGAATAAAATTTAAATGCGGACGGTAATTCTCAGCCAGATGCACCAGAGGGCATCCCCGTGAGGCGAATTCATAACTAATGCTTCCTGTACCGGCAAAAAGATCAAGGACCTGAACTTTCTCCAGGTAAAAATTGTTTTCCAGGATATTGAACAAACCTTCCCTGGCAAAATCTGTAGTAGGCCGGGCTTTGAAATTTTTTGGCGGATATATTAACCTGGCCTTTAATTTCCCGCTGATTATACGCACAGATAAAGACTTAACAGGTTTGTGTAAGAATGTTCAGGAAGTTTGCTAAATGTATAACTGTAAGTGAAGTGCGGGTCAGGCTTCAGGAACTCCAGTTTCTTTACATATCTTCTTAAATTTTCATAGAAACTTGACTGCCGGGTCACTTTACCTGATAAATGAATCAGAGTGTTATCAGGTGGCAACTTCATTTGTTCAAATATGTACAGAATGAAATAAAGCAAATCATTTACATGTTTGTAAGGAAAACAATTGTAAAGTTTTAGATTTTTTGACCGCGTTACGGCAATATCAAATATATTGCCGTACAGATTCACGTATACATTACTTTTTGATTCCCCTTTGTTATTCAAAAGAATATGGTTGATAAAAGGAACAGAATGGTGGAAAATATTGATCCCGGGGAATCTCTCCCGGAATAATTTTATAAGGTCAGAAAGAACAGGGTAGATGCTCCATGCATCAGCTCTCTGGATTTTGTTGTAATGGATTTCATCTGACTCTGCCAGGTCGAGATTAAAATTAAGATAATCAGCAAGGTTTTCTTTCCTGAAGAGAGGGTCAGGAACCAGAGTTGAGCTTAAACCAACAAAAAATATTCCTGCACTCTTGTATTTCTGGTTAAGGAATTCATCTTCTTTAAGGATTGAACTTATCCAGTCAGAATCAATCACTTCAACTTGATTGCCGGTATTTGGATAATTCTTAAGTGCTACATATTTATTCCTGACAGTATCAAGAATACAAAAAGAAAGTCCATCCAGGCCTGCCTGTATGGACAAATGATACGAAGATGTAGAGTTAATATCTAAGGTTTCATCCAAAAATTCGAATTCAACCATACCAGGTATTTTATTCCCAGTTGCCTGCGTTGTTTGTTGATGTTTCCAATGATCCTACCTTCAGACCAGCGAATCCAACAATTTTCTCCCTGTCAGCACTGTAATTAATTATCAATTGGTTACTAAGACCGTGAAGGAGGATTTTATTAAGAACATTTGCTTCAAACACCTTTACTTTTACCTTTGATGCGGTTAGAAGTTCTGTTGCGCCAAGGAAAAACTGATTTGTGTCGCAATATGGTACATATCGGATCGAGTCAATATAATAGGAAATTGAAAAGATAGAATCAAGTACCCTGACATAACTGGTGTCCCTAGTAATGATCCCCATTTCCAGAGCTTTCTTTTCAGTAACACCTAAATTATACAGACTGTCCGGAATACTACCGATAGCTTTAATAATCGAAAAGGAATCGTACTTTACAAAATGTATGAGTGTATCGAAATTTTCTGTATATATTCCGAATTTTGTCCTGTAAGCCTCTTCGGCAGTACGAATGTCTTTTAGCCGCTGGATAGTAGCTGTTTCCCTTTTCTTAACCTCTCTGTTGAAGCGTATTGGTTCCTGGATACTTTCGAAAAGCAGATAAGCAAGTAGTAAAACCGCTAATGCCAGAATACTTTGAATAACAGTTCTCATTTTGCTGGTTTTGGTTTAAGTTTGTTTGCAAAATTAAAATAAAAAATGAAAATCTAATCTGAATTTCCGGATTCTTAGAAATAAATGTTAAAAAATCACATTCTTAAATATCTGCAGGAATATCTTGGCCATGATCCAACAGCAGGCCAGGAGACATTATTGACTAACCTGCCTGACTTTTTACTTCATCCTGAAAAAGATGAGATACTATTACTGAAAGGATATGCCGGAACCGGGAAAACCACTATGATGAAGGCCCTGGTGAAAACCCTTGGTAAGTTCAGGTTAAAATCGGTGCTCCTGGCACCTACGGGAAGGGCAGCTAAGGTATTGTCGAATATTACCGGAAAACCAGCTTATACTATTCATAAAAAAATATACAGACAGAAATCTGCAAAAGATGGGTTTGGTACATTTGTGCTGGACAAAAACCTCCAT
>JAUWMO010000050.1 GCA_030613125.1 Bacteroidota bacterium
TACAACCAATCCCGGTTGATATTCGGCTCATTTCTGCTTCAAAAATTGATCTTAAGGAAATGATCATGAAGAACCTGTTCAGGGATGATCTTTATTATAGGCTTAACGTAGTCCCTATCGAGATCCCTCCTCTCAGGGAACGCCGGGATGATATTCCTTTGTTGGTAGATCACTTTCTCAAAATGTTCTCACCAGAAAGGCCAATTAAAGTTTCACCTGAGGCACTCGTGGCATTGATCAATTATCACTGGCCAGGAAATGTAAGGGAAATTCGAAATGTAATTCAGAGGATCTCATTGTTCTGCGGTGATGAGATAAAGTTAAAGGACTTGCCTGCGGAATTCAATAAAGAATCACCAATAGTCCAGATCATAAAAGCATGCAGTCTTTGTTTTATAGATGGACAATATCAGTTCAATCAAATTGTACAATGCGTAGAATCCAACCTGATTACAGAAGCATTGAAAGGTTCAGAAGGGAATCAGTCGGAGGCTGCTAAATCATTGGGACTAAGCCTTTCAACCTTCCGCGACAAAATGAGAAAACATATTCAGATTACAGCCTGTAAAGAGAGGTCTTGAAGGATGAAGGATGAGTTATTGAACTAACAGCTTATTCATCTTTCATACATCATCATTCATACTTCCTAAAGGTCATTAAGTGGTCATTGAGAAGAAAGGAACTTAGAGAGCAAAGCCTGCCCGAATAAGGCGGGCAATCGATCTCATGAGCGCAGCGAACGTTTGAACGAGAGAAAACCTCATAGCCTGTCCCGAACTTGATTTGGGAAGCAGGAATGTGTGCTTGCTTGTGTGTAGCGAATAATAATGTTGGAAGAATGTTCGTGAGACTAGCTTTCTACAACGTAGAATGCTTTAGTCGAACAATCCCGATAGCTCGCAACGCGATGCCTTTTCCCACAGGCCCCGAAGAGATTCCTTTGGAAGATGCCTATGGCAGGCAGAAGCTCATCAGGAGAATGATGGTAAGTGCAATAAGAGAAATGTCATCCCGAACCGCAGGGAGGGATCTCCTCAATTATGGACTTCTGACAATTATAGATAGTAATAATCTTAGGGAGATCCTTCGACTCACTTCGTTCGCTCAGGTTCAATATTCAGGTTAACAATATATTTGCCGACTAAACCATTTAACGCGGGTACAGAGTCCGAACAAATGACAGCGAGGGCATCGCCCGAGCAAAAAACAGGGAGCGATAACAATTAAATGACACAAACACAGCGAGTAATTGACAATAAGTATACTGTTCGCCTGGAACCTCTGGGAGTAAAACTGAGAGTTACTTCCGGAACACCATTAAAAGACATCCTCTTCCAATATGGTATTGAATTTCCGTGTGGTGGTAAAGGTATTTGCGGAAACTGCAGGGTAAAACTACTTGAAGGAGATATTCAACTGGATGAAGATCATAAAAAAGCCCATTCCAGCCTTCAATTGGCCGACAATTGCCGTTTGGCTTGCAAAAGCAATGTTACACAAGATGTTACATTGGAAATAGACCAGTTTGAGATTTTTGTCCTTGCTGATAATTCATCTTTTAGTTTCATGCCAGGAACCGGTTTTGGCATTGCTATTGACATAGGAACAACAACAATTGCAGCCCAATTGTTGGATATGCATACAGGCAATGTACTGGATTCAGAAACCCGTTTGAATCCTCAATCCAGATTCGGGGCCGATATTATTTCAAGGATAGAATATGCAATACACAAAAATGGCCAGGGCATCCTGAAACAATTAATAAGGAAAGAATTTTGTAGTATAGTAAACCAACTGATAAAAAGAAATGAAGTAAAAGTGTCAAAGGTAATAATAGTTGGAAATACTGTAATGCAGCATATTTTTTCAGGCATCGATCTCACCCCTTTATCAGCTTATCCGTTTGAAAGCACGAAAAAAAAGATAATACACTTCACACCCGGAGAACTTGAATTAAATTCAGATTCAGTTTCTAAGATAACTTTCCTGCCCTCCATAGGCAGTTTCGTCGGCAGTGATATTCTTGCTGGAATACTGGCAGCCCGCATTAATGAAAGTGATAAATATATTACACTAATTGATCTGGGTACAAATGGTGAAATAGCAATTGGAAATAAAAACCGGATAATCTGTGCATCCACTGCAGCAGGACCAGCCTTTGAAGGAACAAATATCAGCATGGGTATGCGGGCTATGAACGGTGCAATATCCTCTGTTACTAAATACGAAGGCAGTCAGCAATTTCATGTTATTGGAAATGAAAATCCGCGTGGGATATGCGGGAGTGGACTGATTGATGCAATAGCTACTTCTCTTGAGTTAAATAAGATTGATTTGGGTGGCAGAATTACGGGTAAAAACGAGGTAATACAACTTTTATCTCCGGTCAGTATCAGTCAAAAAGATATTAGAGAATTTCAATTGGCAAAAGGTGCTGTTGCAGCCGGAGTTCAGGTATTGCTTGAAAAATTGAATATCAGTTACGATGATATTGAAAAAGTTTATATTGCCGGTGCCTTCGGATCATTTATTAATATTGAAAATACCCGACGCACCGGCTTGCTTGAATTTCCCGCTGAAAAAATAAACAAAATGGGAAATATGGCCCTCATCGGTGCAAAGATGTGCCTATTCATCGAAGAAAAAGAACTATACCCAATCCTTGATATTACTGAACATATTTCTCTGGAAACTGCTGAGAATTTTCAGGACTTGTTTGCAGAGAAAATGATGTTTTTGTAAAATCATTTCAGGCAAAGAATGAATAATGATTCATAAACAAAAATAAAGTCATGACACCAAGAGAACGAATATTAGCAGCCATGAACATGGAGGCACCCGACAGGGTTCCCATTATGTGTCAGTTTAGCTTCGGATTTATGAATCAGCAACTTAAAGAGACAGAAATAACCCCCATGAAATTGTGGCTGGATGCTGAAAATTATGCAAAAGGCTTATTGATCCTTCGCGACCGGTTTCATTTCGATGGCATTCTGGTTTCTGTTCACGGCCATTACAGAAATTGGCGCGAAAAAATGAAAAAATTAGAAATAATTGATAGAACGGAAGTTGCTACTTATAATGACAGGAAAGAAACCTATGTCAATGATGACCTGCCGGTCGGAAATTTTTTCAATCCAACAGAGACAGACATTGAACTCGCCGATCCTGCCAGTATACCTGAAACTCTTAACTATATTTCAGCCAGCAAAAATTGTTATGACTTTATCGACACTGATGACCCTTACAGGGTTTTCCGGTATCTTGAAAAAGAAGTTAAAGGTAAGTATTCTATCCATGCCGAGGTTTCTTCTTCACTGGATTATTTTCTGGATTATCTGGGTTATGAAAATGCTCTGGTAGCCATGGCGCTTTATCCGGACAAGGTAAAACGAATACTTGACAGATTCGTTATTGGCGTCATAAACATGGCAGAGGGTCTGGCTGATCATAATGATATCGATGCGATAAAAATATCATCTCCATTTGCCGGTATGGATTTTATTTCTCCTGATTATTACCGTGAGTTTGAATTACCCTACCTGTCCCAAATTGCCAGTGCGATCAATAACAAGGGAATATTTTCCTATGTACATACCTGCGGCCACATCAATGATCGGCTGAAACTAATGGCTGAATCCGGAGTTTCCGGACTGGAATGTCTTGACCCCCCTCCCATTGGCAATGTGGAGTTGGATGATGCTTTTCAAAGAATTGGCGGAAAGATGTTTATTAAAGGCAATATTGACTCAGTAAATGTACTTTTAAAAGGAACTGATAACCAGGTTTTAACCGATGTAAAACGCAGGATAAAATCAGGTAAAGAGCATTCGGGTTTTATTCTTAGCACAGCCTGTTCAATAGCTCCGAAAGTGCCTGCAAATCGAATTCAAATGCTTTCGAAACTGGTGAAAGAATATGGTAAATATTGAGCGATTATTTTTCGGTCAGGCGATTGTAACTCATTGGTTATCTCATTATTACACTAATATGATGGCAAAGCTGAATAACAGCAACCACAAGGAGCAAATGACAACAAAAATCACAAGTTGTGAAATTAAAAGAAATTGAAAACTACATTACAATTTACCGTGATGGCAGGGTTTCGGTTCCCTTAAAAGGAAATTTATGGAAAGGATAATAATTCTTATAAATCGGTTGAATCCAGTTATGCTTCCAGAAATACAAAAGAAGCGATATAAAAGACTTATTAAATAATACATAACGTTACGTAAATTTTTTTTCAATAAATATTTAACATATCTTTACATACACATTTATTCATAGAAATTATAAAGATTATAGGCATGTAATTGATCTGCCTGCAGGATAGAAAAAATTCAAAGTTTCTTGAAAAATGCAATATAAATTAATCACCTTTCTTTTTATTGTCGTTATCATTGCAGGATGTAATAAGAAGGTTACCAAATCTAAAAGCAGAACTTTAGAAATTTCGTTTTATATAAATAAAAAGGATAGCATCCAGCCATCATACCAGATAGCAATCTGGCTGGAAAAACCCGATCAAGCCTATTATAAAACATTATTTGTTAGCGACTACCTTTCATATGGAGGGTTTTTTATTACGACAATATGCCCTGATTGGTCAATGAAAGCCAGTTGGGATAAGGTTACAAAAGAAGATTTTGATGCGGCTACGGGAGCCACACCATTGTTAGGTGACAGAAATTTTGAATTTAACTGTACTGAAAGACAAATACCGGTTGGTAAATACAAATTCTTTTTAGAGGTACATCTTGTTGATAATTTCAATGAGCTTTACAGCGGTGAAATAGAAATAGCCGGTGAGGATAATGAAAGTGAGGCCCAGGTAACTTATCTGCCTGAAAAACATCCCAAAGCAAGCAATATTTTATCACAGGTAAAAGCCAAATACAATAACTAATATAAATTAAAAAGCAGAATTATGAAAAATTATTCACGTCGAAAATTCATTCAAAACTCCGCTATTGGAGCTGCTGTTGTGTCTGCTTCAGGGTTGATGTCATCCTGTTCATTATTTACAGACAAGGATAAGGAAAATAAGATACCACAACGTACTCTTGGGAAAACCGGATTAAAAGTTACCATTTTATCGTTTGGAGGAGGTTCACAATTCCTTAAAAATAATGATGGCGACTGGGAAAAAGTATTGACAAAGGCTGTTGAAAGCGGTATTAATCTGTTTGATACAGCGCCAAGTTATAGTCTTGCCGGTTTTAATTTAGGAGAAAGCAAAGCGTCAGGTAGTGAGGAACGATTTGGTGAAATCTTGCCGGCATACAGAGATAAAATTATCCTTTCAACAAAGCTGGAATCACGTGACCCTGACAAAGCTAAAGAAACAGTTGAGACCAGCCTGGTAAGGATGAAAACAGACTATATCGATATTCTTTTGATACATGGCATCGCACTCTCGGATGATGTTGCTGAAACTGAAAAAGGCCTTTATAAAGAAATGGTTAAATTAAAAGAGTCGGGGGTTGTAAAATATATCGGATTTTCAAGTATGGACAGTGCAGAACGTTCCAGGGATATGCTGGAGAAACTCGATTTTGATGTTGCTCTTTTAGCAATGAATCCAACCGGCTACGGAAATTATGCAAAAATAGCTTTGCCTGCCGCCCGGAAGAAAAATACCGGTGTTATTGCGATGAAAGTAATGCGCAATATTGTCGGGGTGGAAGCAACAGCGCAAGAGCTTTTTGAATATGCATGGACACAAGAAGGAGTTGCAAGCGCTAATGTCGGTCATTTTGGTATCGAACCTTTATTGGAAAATATTAAGCTGGCGCAAGAATATGGTAAAAACGGACTGGCGAGTATAGATCGAAAGGAATTAGAATCCCGTCTGGCCAAACTTGCCGGACCACATGCTTTGTGCTGGGCGCAACCAGGTTACATTGATGGTGGTATAATCGTTTAAGATGTCAGAGAAGATTAAGAAAATATTTAAATCAATTGGTCCCGGTTTTATTATTGCTTCTGTTGTTTTAGGTCCGGGTAGCATAACTGTCGCTTCACGAATTGGGTCTCAGAACGGGTATGCCTTTCTCTGGGTAATTGTTATAGCTGCTATATCTATGGCTGTATATACCTCAATGGGCGCCCGGTTTGGGGTATTACATGATAAATCGATCCTTCAATCCATCACGGAAACATATGGACGCTGGTTTGCAGTCTTGATCGGCATCTCCGCATTTATGGCTGCCTCCAGCTTCCAATTCGGCAATAACCTGGGAATTGGAATTGGCATGAAGGGAATTACCGGTATTGATGAACGTGTCTGGCCGTTGATTTTTACACCTCTTGGACTAATCCTTATTTTCTGGGCAAAAAATCTATATAAGGTTCTTGAAAAAATTATGATGGTCATGGTTATGATCATGATTACTGCTTTTGTATTCAACCTTGCCCTTACAAAACCTGATCCGGTTTCAATTGGAAAAAGCTTTGTGCCTCTTTCTGTTTCGATTGATCATTTTGACGTTATAGCCGCTCTGGTTGCTACAACTTTTGTCCTTCATTGTGCTATATACCAGTCTTATCTGGTACAGGATAAAAAATGGAAACTGGGAAATTTAAAAAATAGCATAAAGGATACTTACATGGGTATATTTATGCTTTCTCTTATCTCTGCTTTAATAATATTAACTTCAGCAGCAGCTCTTCATCCAAAGGGGATCGTCGTGAACTCTGCTGCTGATATGGCTCAGCAATTGGAAGCATTATTTGGTGGTTTTGCAAAAATTATATTCAGTACAGGACTTTGTGCAGCAGCTTTTTCATCTTTGATGGTAAATTCTGTTATGGGTGGAGGCTTGTTGGCTGATGGTCTCGGATTAGGCCGGTCGATGAATGAAAAAATACCTAAATTTTTTACATCGATTATTTTGATTTTAGGTATGGTGATCGCTGTTTTCTTCCGTGGTAATGTTATCTATGCCTTAATTATGGCTCAGGCCTCCTCTATATTTGCCGTTCCGTTGATTGCGGCCGGACTTTTTTTAATACTGAACAACAAAAAGGTAATGGGTAAGCACCGAAATAATAAAATACAAAATACAATTGCTATTTTCGGGTTTATTTTAATCTCTATTTTGGTTTATTACATGTACCACAAACTGATTACATCCATTGGCACGATTTAAGGCTCTGGTGAGAGAGGTATTAATACTGGAATATTGTGCCAAAGGCACTCCTTTGGAGGAATAATGCCTGCCCTGTGAAATGCGACGCTTGCCCTGTGAAATTTGAGGTACGAAAACATTTCACCAGGGAAGGAGCTATTTCTACAGGGGAATATTGAAAGCATACAAATAACTCTAAATTGAAAGGAGACTGATAAATGACTGAATATCCTGATAAAATATTAAATAACGAACAGTTAGAGGAAATCTTATCTAAACCGACACCCGAAGTTGTTAAGTTGTTTTCACGTTTGGATGGTGATATTATCTTTCTGGGTATTTCCGGCAAGATAGGCCCTTCATTAGCTCGTATGACGACAAGAGCATGCAATGAGGCTGGTGTTCAGAAAAAAATTATTGGCGTATCCCTTTTCGACTCTAAAGAGCAAAGAAAAAGTATTGAGAGTTATGGTATTGAAACAATCCATGGCGATCTGCTCAATACCGATTTCATTCAAAGCATACCTACAGTTAAAAATGTGATCTTTATGGCAGGTATGAAGTTTGGTTCTGAAGAGAATATATCCCTGACCTGGGCTGTAAATTCCTACTTGCCGGCATTGGTATCAGAACGCTTCCTGAAATCAAGGATCGTTGCTTTTTCCACCGGTTGTGTGTATCCACTCGTTCCGGTCCAATCAGGAGGATCGCTGGAAACAGACAAACCTGCCCCGGTTGGAGAGTATGCACAATCGTGTCTTGGAAGAGAGAGAATGTTTGAATATGGAAGTATACAAAACAAAACACCCGTGTCGCTGATCCGTTTGAATTACGCGGTTGAAATGCGCTATGGTGTTTTGGTTGATATAGCTTTGAAAGTTAAAAATAACATACCTGTCGATCTATCCATGGGTTTTTTCAATGTGATCTGGCAGGGCGATGCAAATGCCATGATCCTTCGGGCTTTGGAATATTGTGAAAGTCCTGCAAAAATAATAAATATTACCGGTCCGGAAACTGCTTCGGTCCGGCAGGTAGCCCAACAATTTGGCGAATATTTTAATACTAAACCAAAATTTGAAAAACAGGAAGCGAAAACGGCGCTTCTCAGTAATGCTCAACTATCCTACAACCTGTTCGGTCGTCCGGAAGTACCACTGAACCAGATAATTCACTGGATTGCCGACTGGATAAACAATGAAAAGGAATTATTAGGCAAACCAACTCATTATGAAGTGAGAGATGGAAAATATTAGCCCCGTTACATTAAGATCAATGCATTACAATGACATTGAAGTTGCAATGCACTTAAAAAATACGGAAGGCTGGAATCAAACAGAAAAGGATTGGGAACTGTTAATTGAAAACCCTCTGAATATATGTCTGGTTGCTGAATACCAACATAAAGTAATTGGAACAGTAACCGCCATTAATTATTCAAATGAAGTAGCCTGGATTGGAATGGTACTGGTGGACAGAAAATGTCGCGGACAAGGAGTGAGCAAGCTACTCCTTACCGATTTAATGAAGAAGCTGGAACAATGCAAATCAGTTAAGCTTGACGCAACCCCTGCCGGTTTACCTGTTTATAAAAAAATAGCGTTTGTTGAGGAATATGCAATCTATCGCATGACTAATCCTTCTCTGAAGAATTCATTTAAAGACAAATATAAAATATCTGCTAAACCTGTTCAGGCAAAGGATATTCAGGAAATTGTAAAATTCGACAAGCTTATCTTTGGCGTTGACAGAACATCTCTTATTGAATTCTTTATAGAAAATTATCCTGAAAAAGCCTGGTTGCTGAAAAGAAATAACCAAATTGCCGGGTATACACTTGGAAGAAATGGAACCCGATTTAATCAAATAGGACCAGTCTCTGCATTAACAGTAAATGACGCTAAAATCCTTATTGCTGAAGCCCTGAAAAGCCTGGCCGGTCAGCCGGTTGTTATGGATATTCTACAAGATAAAGAAATTTTGATTGATTGGTTAAGTTCCATGGGATTTACTACACAGCGTCACTTTATAAGAATGTATCATAAGGATAATCCATATCCCGGAATTATTAACAAACAGTTTTTAATAGGCGGCCCCGAATTCGGGTAAGGCCGTTGTATTATGCTGGCTGGTATTATCATTACATAGATTATGGGCAATGCTTATTATACCAAATGTTGAATAATTCCGTTAAATTATTGTAATTTTAAAAAAAAATATAAAAAATGGCTAAGTATATAATACCAGAACAATTCATTTCTGGATTTAAAGAACTTTCCTCTTTAAAGAAAGATTTAACTTACAAGATTAGTGATATTTTGAAAAAATTGAATATAGGCGATGGGCCAGAAACTTTAGTTAAAAAATTATCTGATAATAAACATTTATCCAAATTGGATTTATCATTAATATCATTTACTATTTTCAGTTTGATTAGTTTGGCACAAAAAGAAAACATTGATCACTTAGTTGACAATTTAACTCAAGCATACTCACTTCAAAATAAAGAAGCTCAGAAAGATGAAATAATAAATCTAAAAAAAAATTTAATAACTATTTTACATTCTATTGACAAAATTAATCTGACTTTTAAAGCAAGAAAACTACAATCAGAATATGATAAAATATTCACAGACTGTAGAGTAATAAGTGATATTAGATTAATATTCTTAGACAAAATAGATGAAAGCCCAAAACAAGCTGTAATTATTCATAATTTAAAAGTGGAATATCAACAAGATGAAGAAATTAAAGAATCTTTTTTTGCTTTGGATTTAGCTGATTTAAAGAAGTTAAAAGAACAGATAGAAAGAGCTATCGAAAAAGAAAATATAATTAAAAACAAGATAAATCGAGAAATTACTTTTATTGAAATTAAAGAATAAAGAATATGCCTGAGACTTTGCAATGCAAATATCTTCCAGGAAAACCGCAAAAATCTTTAACTGAAGATTCCTATTTCCCCTCTTATAGAAAATTATGGGAATTTGCTAAAAAAGCTTATTTATTTGAGCCCATAAGTATAAAAAGAGATATTATTGCCTTTTCTCACATTCAGACAATAAAGTTTGCTATGAGGCAAGCAGTTGATGAAATTGAAAAACAAATAAAAGGTTTGAAATTTTCTTTTCCAATAGAATTGGTTCATATCTTAAATGAAATTGAAGTTTCATCAAATATCATTGATTTAGATAAAAATTGGGATGATGAAGGTGCTCTGCAAATTTCTTATGAAACTTGGGAAAAAGCTACATTATTTATTTCTAATTATTCAAAATGGATTTATAATAACCAAAATATAATAATTAGTGAACCAGATATTGCTGCTGTATCTGATGGTTCCATTGACTTAACTTGGTCCTCAAAACAAGCAAGACTCTTAGTGAATATTAAGGAAGCAGAAACTACAGCAAGTTACTATGGTGATTATTTTACAGAAAATAATAATATTAAAGGGAACATTCCAATTAATGAAATAAATGAATTTTTTGCATATTGGTTGAAAGTATTTAAAGTTTAGCAAGTTATTAATGTGGCCTAAAGAAAAAATTCCATTACAAGATAAATTATTTATTAGAGTTCATAAAGAAAACATAAATCCCAAAACTGGACTTCCAAGACCTGCAGCATTCAAAAACACTCCGGCAAGTGGACTATCGTTGTCATCTGATTGGGAAAGGTATACAACACCCGAAAAAAGCCGTGAATTGATTGGAAAACAATTCAAGAAAGAAACTACAAATTTTAAGAATCCCTTATTCTTTTTTATTGTTAGTGTGATTGTTAATGACATATACAATTTAAGCTGTAATCAGTTGATAGAATACACTCCTAAATATCAAAATCCGGAACCAATTGGGGATCCAAATAACAGGGCACATTCAAGTATAATAGGTGATAAAACAGATGAAGAAATCAGATTGAAATTTGTGAATATTTCAAATTGGGAAATTAAACCTTAGGATTTTATTATGAAATCAATAAACGTCGCTATTATCGGACTCCGTCACTTACATCCACGGAGTTACATGATTCACTTCGAGGCAGTAAAGGAGATGAATGTCATCGCCGTAGCAGAAGAGGATGAATCACTGCGTAACCAATTTGCACAGGATTTTAATTTAAAAGCATATTCTTTTTGGCAGGAACTTTTTAGCAAGGAGAATATTGACCTGGCTGCCATATTCCTGCCACATATTGACTGTCCCGATGCGGCATTGGCTGCTATCGGAAAAAGTATTCACGTACTAATTGAAAAGCCGATGACCGTTGATAGCAAGTCCGCTGAAAAAATCGTCAGAGTTGCTGAAAAAAAAGGTGTTTTAGTAACAACGCCGTACGTTTGGCGTTATCATCCTGTTGTGAAAGATATTAAAAAATTGATTGATGACGGTGTATTGGGGCAGATCATTGGATGTCAGGGACGTTGTGCAGCCGGTCGTTTGGACCGTTATATTGAAGGTAATGCAGAATGGATGCTCGACGTTAACAAAAGCGGCGGTGGACCAATGTATAATCTGGGAGTTCACTGGGTTGATTTATTTATCTGGTTATTGGGAGAAAAAATTAATAGTGTTATTGGAAAGAACGTCAGGGTCAATCAAAGCTATAATATTGAAGACAACTCTTTTGCTGTTGCAACATTCAAAAACGGCGCTGTTCTGAACCTGGACATAAGTTACACTGTCCCTGAATCTTTTCCTTATGGACGCGATCTGTATATTGGAATACGAGGTACTAAGGGTGTTATTTCATGGGCGCCTGCTTATGAAGGAGAACGCGATGAGTTATTTATTTGCAGCGATTGTGACTCTTTCAAGTCAGCACCTGTACAACATCGTACCTACGAAATGAAACCTGTAAAAGGATATTCAGGTATTATGGGACTGGACTATCTCAATGATGTTGCCAAATCTATTCTCCACCAAAAAGAAGCGCCCATTACAGGCGCAGAAGGAGCAGATGTTTTAAAAGTGGTTGAGGCGTTTTATCGCTCCGTAGAACAAAACTCAACCGTTATTTTAAAATAAACTATATAATCCAACCTTTTCCTGTTTTCCGTACAATGATTTATAAATTTTGCAAATGCCAGTATATCTACATGATATGATCTTGTTTTTTGAAATATAGGTGCTGCATTGCAGAAAACAGGAGGTATTAAATAAAAATTTACAAAATTTAATCACATTCAAAAGTGATTTTTGTTCCAACATAACAATTTTTTACTTTTTCTTGTCCAAATCGTTTTTTAAGAATATCAATTGTTTTGGTTTTTTTTATAAAAGGGATAGGTAATTTATCTGTGCAATGATTAAGGTATAAATCGGGACAGTCATATACATTTTCTAATTGATTTGCTACATGTATCACCTCCTGTGGTGTATAACGAACCATATGAGTACCACCTATGATCGCTAAAATCTTTTTTTTCGTAGATTTTTTTACATAATTACAGATATTTAATATACCACTATGAGCACATCCTGCAATAATGACTTCTCCTTCCCTGGTGCTCAATACAAGACTTAAATCATCCAATATTGGATCAACGACTAATTTCCCATCCTCCCAATGCATTGCAATTGGTTCAACCCCATCTTTTTCATTTCGTCCAATAATTTCTCCAGTTGTTTTTAGACACGAAGTAATTTGCTGTGGTTCTTTACTTAATTGAACATATAGTTTTTCTTTCTGTTCTTGTGTTAAATCGGGACAACCTAGTGGCATTTTAATAAATGATATTTTTGCAATTTTCTCTTCACGAAAATCGGGATGGGCAAATAAAGGCAAGGTTTCCTTTTTTATTCGTTTATCAAGAAAACCTGGTAGCCCACCTGTATGATCCCTATGACCATGTGATAAAACCAATTTCGTTATATCATCGGGGGAAATTTTTAATTCAGTCATATTATGCAACAGCATATGACTCTTCTGTCCAAGATCAAATAAAATTTGTTCATCTCCTATTGAAATTAAAAAGCTTTGTCCATGGTCATTTTTAAGCCTGGAACCACTTTCTTTTTCGTTACTATACAAATTTAATATCTGTACCTTCATGATTTTATCCTCCTTTTTTCTCATTTATATTCGAAATAAACCGAATATTGGGCATGTCATTTCACATAACGGCAGTCTGTCTAAAAACTAATTTTATATCCTTGAGAATTTAATATTTGTACTAATTTACGGATAGCTACCCGAATATAATAACAGTATCAACAACTTATTAGACAGTCTGACGGTTCAGTGTATGCGCAGTTGAGTGTTGGTGCCAATGATGGCGCCCACAGGCGCCGGCACCATGGCGTAATTATTTGGCTATTCATTGGTGCTAACAGGTATGTAGGGTCAGTATTGGTTATACGTAAATTGAGAACATGAATCTATTATTTTTCTGGAAGTGGAAGGTTCATTTTTTCAAGGATGGCAATAAACCTTGGATTGTTGAATAATGAATCAAATAGTAAGCCTTTTGTGGCAATATATGGCATACTTGGATCGTGAATTTCATATCCTTTTTCAAGGCAATCCATGGCTTTATCCTGTTGATTTCCCCTAATATAAGCGATTGCCATATCAACGGGCAACATGAATTTGTTGTTAGCCAATTCCTCCCACTGGGGCAATATTTCTTCATATGCCGCAAAAAAACCTTGCTCATCGAAAATCCTCTCAATCTCTTTATAGGCATCTTCTTCAAACTGTCCTCCAGAATGGACGTGTAGAATATGTTTTTCTGCTTCAATTACCTTATCGTAATCCCCACAACGAAAAGCCGCCAAACTAATTACCATATTGGCACCAAAGTTTTCCGGATCAATAGCCAATACTTTTTCTACAGGAGCAATGGCAGTCTCACAATCACCCGCACATAATAACGCCATTGAAAAGATTACCTGAATCAAAGGATTTAATGGATCCAGGTCAAACGCCAATTGGGCCTGTGTTAATGCTTCATCATGCCTCTGCAGGATACATAATAAATGTGCATAATAGATCCGCGAGAAGGCGTCGTTAGGATTGATTGCCAGTGCTTTTAAAAACTCCCTTTCAGCCTTTGCCCAGTTCCATTCTGATAAATAAGCGATCATGGCAATTAAATGATGAGAATCAGCATGATCCGGATCCAGTTCCAGAGCTTTATTAAGATTTTCGTTGACTTTTTGATAGGCAATGGAAGGCGATTCAAAACTATTTTGTGCGAGTCCCATCCAAACTTTTGCCAGACCGGTATAGAGAGGTGCCCAACCAGGGTCTTTCTCAATAGCACTGTTCAAATATTCCCTGGCTTTATTCAACGATTCTAAACTAAGATCATCCCAGTATTGATGACCTCTCAGGTAGGCATCATAGGCTTCCCTGTCAACTGTTCTTGACTTGGCAAGTAATCGCTCTTCTTCAGGCGTTAATTCTATCATTATCTCATTCGCGATCTGTTTGGTGATCTGATTATAGAGGTTTAAGATCTGGCTCTTGTCCTCCTTGTAATCGGCGATCCAGAGCTGCTCTTCCTCACCTGTGGTTCGCACAAGCCGGAACTGCAGACATACGCTGTCACCAAAACACATAACACTGGCTTCTAAAACGGCATCCACATTCAATTCAGATGCAATTTCAGTAGCAGATATATCAACATCCTTATAAACATTGGATGTGGTTTTACCCAAGACCCT